>JAHIRX010000051.1 GCA_018818485.1 Patescibacteria group bacterium | reverse complement strand
CTTTAACATACTTCCAACCTAAATCTTTAACGTAGCCATACGACCCAGCTTCTTTAAAAAGCTTTCTAATAACTTCTAGGTCTTTTTTAGTTGTCTTTTTACCAAGATACTTGTTAAGTAAATTCTTTTGGGCTTTCGTACCATTTTTCCTCAAATGCATAACAAGAAGAGTAACCTTACCCTCTTTAATATCAGACCCAATAACTTTACCAAGAGTCTTCTCATCAGAATAAATTCCTAAAATATCATCCTGAATTTGAAATGCCCAACCAAAACACCTTGCGTAATCTTCCATCGCTTTATAGATCTTAGGGTCACTAACTCCAGAGAGGGCCATACCAACAGATAGAGGAAGAAGACAAGTATATTCTCCAGATTTCAACCATAAAACCTTCAAAAGATCTTCTTCTGTTGGATTTTTTATTGAAGACACTGTCATATCTAGGGTTTGCCCCATACCCACCCTCATTAAGTATTTCGAGTAGAGTTTAAAAGCTTCTAAAACATTTTTCTTGGGAAGTTTTGAATCAAGAAGTACTTTATTTCCTAGATAAAAAATATAGTCTCCAAGACAGATTGCTAAAGACTCTCCATAGTGATTGGGAGGAATACTAACTCCAATCTTTTTTCCATACCTCTCAAAAGTTTTATGAACAGTCTCCTCGCCCCTTCTTAAATCATCTCTATCCATAATGTCATCATGAACAAGCAAGGAAGCATGAACAAGTTCTAAAAATATACTTGTCTTTATCATCTCTTCAACCTGCTTTCCTCCACCAGATTTGTATCCTAAAACTGCTAATGCTCCCCTAACACCCTTCCCGTGAGAAGAAAGCTTTTTGAAAGATTTTAGAAGCTCTTGAGGAACTTTTCCAACACTTTTGTTTTCTCTTATCTGCTGGCCTATTAGTTTAAGTAATATTGGACGAGCTTTTTTTGTGTAGTCTATTAAAAGTTTCTTTCCTTGAGAACCATCCATCTGATTTAGAATTATACTATAATATAATTTGATATAATCGTATTCTCGTTATGCCAGATGAAGAAAACAAACAATTAAATATCCCTAACCATATAGCAATAATTCCAGATGGTAATCGAAGATGGGCCAAAGAAAAAGGATTACCAGAAATGGAAGGTCACAGAAAAGGTGCTGAGATAACAGATAAGCTATTAGAGAAGGCCAGAGACTTAGGTGTTCACACCATGACTTTGTGGGGATTCTCAACCGAAAACTGGAAAAGACCTAAAAATGAAACAGATAACCTCATGAAAATATTTGAAGATCTTTTCAACAAACAACTTAAAAAAGCTAAAGAAAACATGGTACGTGTCATTCACATAGGAAGAAAAGATAGAATCTCTGAGTCTTTGAGAAAAGCAATAGAAAAGGTAGAAGAGGAAACAAAGGATTTTACAAAACATGTCTTAAATATTGCAATTGATTATGGTGGCCAAGATGAAATCTTACGAGCAATAGAGAAGATTATTGAAGACGGGATAGATCCTAAAGATTTATGGAAAGAAGTTGGAAAAATGTATGGAAAATATCCATATTTTGCATTTAAAAACTATCTTGATACCAAAGATCAACCATACCCATACCCCGATCTTGTTATTAGAACATCGGGAGAGCAGAGAACTAGTGGTTTAATGCCCTGGCAGATCGCCTACAGTGAGTTCTACTTCGCAGATGTACATTTCCCAGACTTCACACCAGATGAGTTGCAAAAAGCAGTCGAGGACTACTCTAAACGAAATAGAAGATTTGGTGGTGACAAGAAATAATAGGGATTAGGAAGGTCTGTGGACCTTTTTTTTAACTCTTTTTCTTATTCTTCTCCATTGTCGGTCTTTTCTTTTCTTTCTTATGCTCATAACCTACCTATTTTGCCATAAAATAGATATTTATCAAGTGTGATATCATTCGCTTGTGAAGCTTGTCGTAGGCAATAAACAAAAAGAAATAGACAGAATTCCTGAATTTAATAGGGTTGAAATAGACCTAGGTACCGGTGATGGAAGGTTTGTATACAAGAAAGCTCTAGAAAACCCAAACACTCTATTTATTGGAATAGATCCATCACAAAAACAGCTCCAAATATATTCAAAAAAGGCAAATAGAAAAAAGTTAGATAATACACTTTTTGTCATTGGGTCTATCGAAATACTTCCACCAGAACTAAAAAACTGTGCAGATAAACTAAATATTATTCTTCCCTGGGGTTCTTTACTTGAAAGTATTGTTAAGCCAACAAAAAACACTATCTCTAAACTATTAGGATTACTTAAAAAAGACGGAGAAATTGAAATGATTTTTGGGTATGATCCTAACTTTGATGTGAAAGCAAGCATCCCTGAAATTAATCTAGAATATGTAGAGTCAACTATTATCCCAGCTTTTAGTGAAATGGGAATATGTACATTAGAAATTCCAAAAGATCTAGACACTACATGGAGTAAGAAGTTAAAATCTTCAAAGAAAAGAGAGTTATTCAAACTAAATATTAAAAATATAAAGGAGTAAAAATGAGTCTGTTAGCGGTAAAAGTAGCCTGTACCCCAAGAGAACTGATAAATCTTGTGGACAGTGAAAAGGGAATTAAAAAATACACCATTGGATTTGGAAAAGGCGAGGACGTAGAGATAACAATTTTTGCTGATCAAACAGAGTTACTATTAGCATCCCTCAAAAAGAAAGGAATAAAAACCATAAGCAAGAGAACACTGGAAAGGTAGTTTCTTATAACACAGGAAGCTACCTTATTAAATTTCTCATTTAAAAACCTAAGTTATAAATAACCAGCGACTAACCAGATTCCTAAAGCTACTACACCAATTACTACCATCCAAATTATTGGCTTTTTCCAGCTAAAAGATACTGGAGATTTTTCCTCTGAAGGTGCTTCTTCTGGAGCAGGGGCCTCAACAGGAGCTGCTTGTACTGGCTCCGATGCTGGAACAGGTTGTGGCTCTGGTGCGGGTTGCGCTGGAGCTTGATTTTCTTGTGGATCCATAATATTTCCTAATTAAGTACTGTGTTAAGTGTATCACTTTGAAAAAATATAAAGAATACTGTATTCTCCGAGTACACAAAAATAAATATAGGAAAAGGAGAATAAAATGGCTCACTTGTTTGAGTTAACCGTAGACATAACTGATGGCACCACTGCTTATGTAACAAATTACCTACTTAATGAGAGATTAATTACAAAGAGTGGTCAGAGCTTTGGGTATGACCATACAAATCGAACCGTATTGGTTCAAGTGGTAGTTCCTAACAAATCAAAATTTAAAAGATGGTTGAAAAGAAGACTCAATAAT
>JAHIRX010000050.1 GCA_018818485.1 Patescibacteria group bacterium | reverse complement strand
TTTTTTCTTTGCAAGATACGCTAAAAAATGTGCAGAAAAACTAGGTGATTTAATTGATGTCTTTTATACAATAAACGAGCCTCAAGTATATGCACTAATGAGTTTTACAATAGGAACGAGGCCACCACAAAAGAAAAACTATTTATCTTCTCTTATTGTTCAACTGAATATGATTTCTGCACACAATAGAGCGTATAGGGCTATAAAATCAGTTAAAAACTACCCTGTCGGGATAGTTAAAAATATTGTCTGGTATGAAACATATGAAAGATCCTGGCCCTGGGATAAACTTGGTGCAAAGTTACTCTTTTTTCTAAATTGTGATTTCTTTCTGGCACCCCTAATTAGAAATTGTGATGTTTTAGGAATTAATTACTATTTTACAAACAAGATAAAAAACCTGAGGTTTCAAAATCCTCCTGGTCTTGTTAGTAACTTAAACTGGTGGATAAACCCTGATGGACTTAAAAGAGTTCTTCTGCATCTTAGAAAATACAAAAAACCTATCTATATCACTGAGAACGGTCTTGCAGATTCTGAAGATAAACTTAGAAAAATATTTATTAAGTCTATGCTCATTGCCTGTGTTGAGGCTATGGAATCAGGGGTCCAGTTGGAAGGTTATTTTCATTGGTCATTAATTGATAATTTTGAATGGCATGAAGGCTTTTGGCCTAGATTTGGACTAGTAGCCATTAAAAGAAAAGATAATCTAAAAAGAGTTCCTAGAAAATCCTTTTATTACTACCAACAAATTTGCAATAATAATAGTATTGGGAGCGATTATTAATGTTTCAAAAAGAACCTACCATAAAAAACCAACTATCTAAGGCTGGACGATACCTTCGAAGATTTTTTTCGTTAAAGATAATTAAGATCTTCGTAGTACTTCTATTGATTATTATTACCATTCCAATAATAATGTTTTTTATACTACGGCCAAAAGTGCAACATGATATTAATTATGGTGTTACCTTTAGCGGTAGGTATGCAGAAGAAATTGGTCTCAATTGGAAAGAAGTCTATTTAAAAACATTAGATGATCTTGAAGCAAAAAATATAAGACTTGTTGCCTACTGGGATGAAATTGAGGAAGAAGAAGATATTTATAACTTTGAAGATATAAAATGGCAACTAGACGAAGCTGAAAAAAGAGATCTAAACGTTATTCTAACTTTGGGTAGAAAGGTACCAAGATACCCAGAATGCTTTGAACCAGTGTGGTGGAAGGACCTAAGCAGTAACTATCTTAAAGAGCAAGCCTTATATGAGTATGTGAAACAGACCGTAAAAGAGCTTAAAATTTACCAAAGTATAAAGATGTGGCAAGTAGAAAACGAACCGTTTTGGGTATTTGGCACATGTGAAAATCCTGATATTGAAAAGTATGTTGTTGAAAAAGAAATTGAGATAGTAAGGAAATTAGATAAAAGACCTATTTTAGTTCAAGACAGTGGGGAAGGGGGAGTGTGGAAACCAACATATGATATGGGGGATTACTTAGGAATTTCAATGTATAGAAAGATTTGGTATGACTTTTGGCATATATTCTTTGGAAGATTTATATACTTTCAATACCCTCTAGGTCATTGGACTTATAAAATAAAGGCAAATCTAGTAGGTGTACCTATGGATAAAATCTATATTACAGAGCTTCAAGGAGAGCCTTGGGGTCCAGGTAGAAACGATCTACTTTCAGAAGAAGAGAAAAATAAAACAATGAGTAGAAATGATTTTCTATCAACCATAACGTACGCACAAAAATCAGGCTTTAAAAATCTATATCTTTGGGGAGTAGAGTGGTGGTACTGGGAAAAGACTCAAAACAATAATCCTTTTTACTGGGATACAGCAAAAGCTTTATTTAGATAGTCAGTAAGTTGAATCTGTAAGTCTTCAAAATCCTTAAATTCGAAGTAAGAATCACATATAGGTTTCAGTCTTCCAGAATTTTCTCCTTTTTTAACACATAGTATTATCTTTTTACCAAGGGCTTTAGCATAACCTGCCTCAAGGTGCATTCCTTCAGAAGGTTCGCTGTGGTTGATATAGGCAATAACAGCATCACAATCTTTTAACGCGTTAAACACAATAGGTGAGGCCTGTTCTCTTGGAACATCAACCTCTTGCCATTTCTTAACATCTTTATCAAAGATAAAGGTCTCATGATGATCCATATTAGAAATCAGGGTAGAGAGCTGCTCTAGTTCTCTTTCAAGCCCTTGTTTATTTTCAGTAGATTTGTATTTGTATATAATGACAAATTTCATAAGCAGTTTTTTAAGTGTACAAAACCTCCATAAATTCCAGCTCTATCTCCAAGCTTACTCTCTTTAATCTCAGGAATCTTAAAAAAGTCTTGTTTACCTAAGTATTTCATAAGAGGTTCAATAAATCTATCAAACTGATTACTAACTCCTCCTCCAAGGACAATAACTTCGGGATTCCACAACGCAATAACATTAAGTAACCCAGTTGAAAGATGCTTTGCATAAATATCCCAGGCTTCCTCATCTTCACAAAACTCTGGGTCTACTCCAAAAATCTCTTCAAATGATATTCCAGAAACATAGCTCTCCATAGATCCAAAAAGTCCACTTCTTTGGTGAAGTCTTCCATCTTCTAAAATTATGTGATGCCCAGGTTCAGCTGGAAAATAATTAATTTTATCTTTGCTTTTATCAACTCTCACACCACCCACACCAGTACTAAGAGTAAGATATGCTACCGTATCAAAGCTTTTACCTGCACCAAAAACAGCCTCTCCTAGACCCGCAAGAGATGCGTCATTCTCAACACATAGGGGTATATCTTTAAAACGCTCATCTAGTAAGTCATCAAAGTATTTTCCATCCTTAACACCATAATTTACTGTTCTTAAAAACTTCTTTTCTTTTTGATCGAGAGTTCCTGCGGAACCAACACAAATACCTTCTATCTTCTCCCCTTTTGATAGTTTTTCAAACGTATCATTTAAAATCTTCACTTGTTCATTAAAATCAGGGGATGTCTCAAACTTCTTTATCTTGAGAATAGATTTAAGATCATTAGAGGAAGCAACCCTTGTATTAGTAGCTCCAAAATCGGCAGTTAGATACATACTCTTTTATTGTAATATAATGAGGCATATGAAAAAAGTGGGATTGGCTTTGGGCGGTGGAGGTTGGAGAGGACTTGCACACGTTGGAGTTATAAAAACATTAGAAAAGGAAGGCATTCCAATACATTGTATAGCAGGTAGTAGTGCAGGTTCTTTGGTTGGAGGATTATACTCATCTTTTGGAAACTCAAGAAAACTAGAGGATTTTTTTCTTAAATTTGGTTATAGAGACCTTCTAAGAATGATTTCTGACCCTCACTTAAAGTCGGGGCTATTAAAAGGTGATAAGGCTGAAAAATACTTAAGAAAAATAACAAAGAATAAAAATATTGAAGACTTGGGTACCGAGTTTTGCGCTGTAGCAACAGACTTAACAACTGGTAAAAATGTTTATATTAGGCGAGGTAACCTAGCAAAAGCAATTAGAGCTAGTGGTTCTGTTCCAATACTTTTTGATCCTCAAAGAAGAAGAGGAAAGGTTCTTATTGATGGGGCTTCAACCGAACCAGTACCAGTAAGAGCCGTTAAGGAAATGGGGGCAGACTTTGTAATAGCAGTTAACTTAAATACCGGATTTTTTCCATTAAAAAGTGAAGATCTTGTTTATAGGGCAAGGATTTTACTGGCAACAAATAGAGCCATGATAGATAAAATTGCAGAATATAATTGTAAAGAGGCTGATGTAGTAATAACACCACGAATTTCAAAACAGAAATTTATGTCGAAAATAAGTTTTGAGTGGTTTTTGAAATTTGTTAGAGAAAAAGAAATTATTGAAGATGGAATAGAGGCTACAGAAAAGAAAATTGCAAAGATTAAGAAACTATTAGAATCTGATATATAATTTTTACATGCCTAAAATTGACATTAAGATTAAGACGATCATTTTAGCTCATTCTGTCTTTTGGATGGCTCAAAAACTAGTTCAACCTTTCTTAGCTATATTTTTCCTTGAAGAATTAAGAGGAGTTTCCCTTTTTGAGATAGGCACTTCAACATTAATTTATTTTCTTACTGCAGGAACAGTAGAACCAATATTTAGTTACTTAGAAGAAAGGAAAAGAGGATTAAGAGATGAGGCATCCTTTGTTATAGGGGGGTACTTACTAAGAGGACTCACTTTTATAATATTTACTTTTTCATCTAATGTGTGGCATCTTTACCTTTTTCAATTTGTACTAGGAATAGCTGCTGCAATGTACTCTGCAGCAGATAAAACTGTATTTGCAAATATTTTAGGAAACGGAAAAGGTACAGGAACACTACTTTGGGGTGCAGATGACTCAGTTATACTCTTTTCTGCAGCCTTGGGCGCTTTAATTGGAGGCTATTTAACCAGTATTTACGGGATCAGAATATTTTTAATGGTAAGTGGTGTTTTTACAATAGTTGCAGGGTTGATGTATTATATGGTTCTTAAAAGATTAAAGAAAGAAAAAATTTGGAAAGGTTTTTAATATTATGAAAACAGTTGTAGTTACAGGTGGGGCAGGTTTTATAGGTAGCTTTCTTTGTGAAAAGCTACTAGATGAGGGTGAAAAAGTAATTTGTGTAGATAACTTATTTACTGGTCAAAAAAGAAACATCAACCATTTATTAAAGAACAAAAACTTTAAATTTATTCATCACGATATTATTGATCCCTTATTTCTTGATGATGAAGTAATTGATCAAATTTATAACCTCGCTTGTCCTGCTTCTCCCGTACATTATCAAAAAAATGCTGTTAGAACCACAAAGGCAAATACTCTGGGTGTAATAAATATGCTTGGTCTTGCAAAAAGACACCAGGCAAGAATAATGCAATTTTCAACATCAGAAATATACGGAGACCCTCTTGAACACCCGCAGAAAGAAACATATAGAGGTAATGTTGATTGTAGAAGCCCTAGAGCATGTTACGAAGAAGGTAAAAGAGTAGCAGAAACTCTTTTTACTGATTACCACAGACAACATAGTTTAGAAATCAAGATAGTTAGAATATTTAATACCTACGGCCCTAGAATGTTTAAGGACGACGGTAGAGTAGTCTCAAATTTTGTTCTCCAAGCACTGAGAGGAGAACCCATTACAATCTACGGTGATGGTTTGCAAACAAGATCATTTTGCTATGTAACTGACCAAGTAGATGGTGATTACAAACTGATGAATCACCCAACTTTCACGGGACCTGTAAATATTGGTAATCCAAATGAAATAACAATAAAGGAACTTGCAGAAAAAATCATTGAGATGACAGATTCTAAGTCAAAGCTCATTTATAAAGATTTGCCAGAAGGGGATCCAACAAGAAGAAAACCAGATATTTCTCTTGCAAAAAAGATGTTAAACTGGGAACCAACTACAGATCTTGAAACTGGACTGCAAAAAACTATAGATTATTTTAAATCTATTTTATAAACTGCCTTCAAGAATATGAATACTAGAAACCTTTTAACATTACTCGGAATACCTGCCTTAATATTAGTATTAGTAGTATTTTCAGTAGATAAAAATTTTGATTCAGGAAAAAATCCTGAGGAAGTACTAAGTAGCTCACAAATGAATGAAAAAACAAAAACACCACCACCGACAGAAAGAGTAGATCCCACAAAGAGTTACTCTGCCATTATAAAAACAGCTAAAGGAAATATGACGGTAGACTTGTTTTCTCTTGAAACTCAGATTACTGTTAGTAACTTCGTATATCTAGCCAGAATAGGTTTTTATAACGATACAACTTTTCATCGAGTAGTTAGTAATTTTATGATTCAGGGGGGAGATCCTCTTGGAAATGGAACAGGTGGTCCAGGTTACACTTTTGCTGATGAGGAAATAACCGGGGAATACGAAAGAGGGACTGTAGCTATGGCAAACAGTGGACCTAACACTAACGGTAGTCAATTTTTTATAATACACGAGGATCAACTAACTCTTCCTAAAAACTATGTAATCTTTGGAAAAGTACTTGATGGTTTTGATGTTTTAGATGCAATTGCTGAAGCAGAGGTAACCCAAGGTCCAAACGAAGAAATGTCTTTACCTGTTGAACCTGTGGTAATTAATTCTGTCGAAATATTAGAAAGTTGATTAGAAAAGTATCAATAAATAGTTTAGTCCTTACTGTTTTGAATATTACCTCCATAATTTTTTCATTTGGAATATATAAAATGCTTTTTCCAAGCTTTAATCAAAGAGTCATCCAAGTCCCTATTGCATGCCTCATAACAATACTAGGGTTTATTATTTGGGGATTTTTATCTGCAAAGTTTTTCAAGAGAATATTTATTGGAAGAAAGTACCACTTAGCCTGGATATTTTTATTTAGTTTTTTATGGACCCCTATTATTTATATACCTCTACATTACATTACACAGGGATACATCACATCGGGGGATAATCTGCTATCTATATGGCTTTTTCAGATACCCACAAACATATTTGCTATATACGTTTACTATAAAATACTCATACAAAGAGCCCTCATTTGACATAAATTAACTAACATATATAATGAATACGTATTCACAGTGTATTTAGTTACTTGCTGAAGGAGGCGAATATAAATGCCTAATTTTAATGGTACAGGACCAAGAGAAATGGGTCCAAGAACTGGTAGGGGATTTGGTCCCTGCGGTTTCGGACTAGGTTGGAGAAAAAAGTTTGAATCCGGAAGAGGTATGGGTAGATACTTTGGGAACTGGGAATGGCCTCAATCAAATGAGGATCAAGCTCAAGCTCTAAAAGATTACCAAAAAGCACTTGAAGAAGAGTTAGAAGACGTTAAGAAAGAAACCGAAGAATTGTCCAAATAAAGCTAACCGTGGCTTATTCCACGGCTTTCTTCTAAACTTTAACTATGGTTAGACCAAGAATAAAAAGACATTTAAGATTTAATCCAGATGTAAGGTATTTTAAGCCTCAGGGTATACCTATGCGTCATCTTGAAGAAGTAATTTTGGACCATGACGAAGTCGAGGCAGTAAAACTATACGAAGTTGATGGATTTGATCAAAAAACTGCGGCTAAAAAGATGGGTATATCTCAACCTACATTTGCAAGAACTCTGGCTAGTGCTAATAAAAAAATAGCAGAGGCATTAATAAAAGGCAAAGCAATTAGAATAGGCTAGTGTATAATTTCACTTAGTAATAAGTTTGTTAAGGAGATCTTATGGCAAATAGTAGTTCTACTACTGAGAAGAACACAGGAATGGCAGTTGTTGCCTATCTTTTGTTTTTTGTTCCACTCCTAACCGATTCTGCAAAGGATCCATTTGTTAAATTCCACGTAAAACAAAGTCTACTCATTGTTTGTGGACTCGTGGCAACAGCAGTCATTGGTTGGATACCAATCATCGGTTGGTTAATTGCTATGATAGCCCCACTACTGATCTTTGTACTATGGATCATAGGGATATTAAATGCAGTGGCTGGTAAGAAAGAACCATTACCAGTAGTCGGTAAGTATGCCGAAGAGTGGTTTAAATTTTAATTTAAAAGGAGTTTTTATGAAAAAAGCTTTAACTATTGCTTTGCTTATTATTGTATCTGTCTCTCTTACAGGTTGTTTAAAAAAGAAAGCTAGTGAAGAAGAACTATTTAGTGGTTCTTTTTTTGATTTAATGAAGGCTGGGAAGACTGTTAAGTGTACATTTAGTGATGAGGGTGAGGAAGGAAGCTCAAGAGGTGAAATCTATATCTCAGGTAGACAATCCAGAAACGATATTTATGCATCAGCTGAAGGTGGAGAAGACTTTGAATCTCACACCATAATAGATACTGAGTACATGTATACCTGGTCAAATGTTCAGGAACAAGGTACTAAAATGAAACTTTCTGAACTTGATATGGATCAAGAAGACTTTGAGATGCCCTCACCAGCGGAGATGAAAGAGGCTTACAGTGAATACCAAGATATTCAAAAGGAAACCAATTTCAAATGTGTACCTTGGATTCCAGATAACTCAAAGTTTAATCCACCAAGTGATATTGAATTTGTAGATATGAGCCAAATGATGGAGAATATGCAAGAACAGATGACTCAGTTGGAAGATGACACAAAAAGCATGTGTGGTATGTGCGATATGATGCCTTCTGCAGAAGAAAAAGCTGATTGTTTAGCTAATCTTGGGTGTGAGTAAGTCTTTAGTTTGATAAAGAGATCCTAAAATATAACCGAACTTTTCATAATATTTCCTTGTTCCTATGGAAGATATTACTGAAATCCTTTTGAATCCCTTATCTTTTGACATTTCCTCAGCTTTTTGAATAAGTTTGGTTCCTAAACCTGTATGTTGTGCCTTACCTACCTTTTGAGATCCTATTTCAAGAGACTGACCATAAACATGAACTTCTCTAATTATTGAAGACTCATTTAATTCAGAGTTAAACGATCCTTTGTTTGGTAAAGAGAGTCTTAAAAAACCAGCTATTTTATCTTCCTTTGTTACATACTCTAAAAATACCTCTTCAGATACCCTCGTCTTGTATTTTGTTATCTTCAATGATAGGTCTCCAGATAGAACCTCATCTCCTCTTATCTCTCTATATCTAATATCTTTGGGTTTAAGACCTTTTTCTTTTAAACTTTTCTCAACAATTTGCCTAAAGTTAGTCTTTTTATTTCCTTCCACAATATCATCAGATGAAATATCTCTAATCACTCTTGTTATTCGACAGTATCTTGGAGTTAGCATTAAAAGATTTTCTAAGACATAAGATAAAATTTCTTCAGAGTAAGGTGCCCATAAGTCCTTTCTTCTTAAATTCATTAAGTCTGTTCCTTCTATAAGAGAACAAGGATAAATTTTAAGCTCATCTGGTCTAAATTTTTTACTAAACAGTTTTTTAAAGTTTTTAATATCTTTTTTAGGACTACTTCCATAAAGATTGGGCATAAAATGAGCTTGAATTTTAAAACCAGCTTGTCTTAGTAAGTTAAAGGCTTCTTCTGTCTCTTTTACAGCATGCCCACGTTTGTTCATTCTAAGTATTTTATTACTCAAACTCTGTATACCAATCTGAATCTTTGTTGCACCAAGTTTTCTCATCCTTTCTATCTCTTCTTTGTTTAAATAATCTGGTCTTGTTTCAAGTGACATTCCAACACATCTGCCTTGGGCGGTTTCATTTATCTTTTGCTCACTAAATAATTGTTCCCAA
>JAHIRX010000049.1 GCA_018818485.1 Patescibacteria group bacterium | reverse complement strand
CATATAAGAAGAAAGATTGCTGTTGTGAGTAAAATAGTTAGTTTTTTAGTCATATAAATATATGGTGGGCGAGGAGGGAGTCGAACCCTCACGTCCTTAATGGACAAGGGATTTTAAGTCCCTCGTGTCTGCCATTCCACCACTCGCCCATGGCGCGCCTGGAGGGAATTGAACCCCCGGCCTTCACCTTAGAAGGGTGCTGCTCTATCCGCTGAGCTACAGGCGCAGAGTAGTTGTATTTTAACAATAAATACCCTAATATCCAATGAAAAAACAAAGGCAGATGTTTATGGCACCTGCCTTTTCGAAGATTATTTACCTGCGTTTTTAATCGCGAAATCAATTCGATCTATTTGTTTTAGGGCATCAATAATGGTCACTACTAATATAACAGCTACGGTTACCCCAGCAACTAGAAATATCTCTTTTTTCATTACTTCTCCTTTTTTTATTTGTTAAGATTATATCATTTAGTCCTATAGTTTGACATAATCTTTTCTTTATGCTATATTTTTCGCAGTATTAATCTACCGAAATACCGATCATATAAGAAGGGAGGGTATTTTCGTCTAAAATTATATGCCAGTAAGGGCCTTTAGGGGCCAACCGGTACATGCAAATCCGGGCCTAGGAAAATAAAGAACTAGGTGTGGGATCGGCTCCACGTGACGAATGAAAATGATCCGGCTTAAAAAATAAATAAACGAAGAGAGAAAAAATATAAAAAAAAATGAAGAAATTTGACAAAACAATTTAATGTTTTATCTGCGATGCGGCTAGTGATTAGGCCCAGCCTTTTTGCGATAGCCGCCCTGGGGGCATAATTTATGCCCCCTTTTTTTATTCCTAATTTACCTCTGCTAACTCTTTTCTTGGCATTCTAATCTTTCTTGGCACTACTAACATTGAAAGTATTGCAGATAAAACCAAGATTACCCCTGTTGTTATAAATGAAGCTCCAAATGAATATGTTCTTGCAATAAGTCCTAATATTACTGGTCCTGCTGCGTAAGCTAGATTTATTGAAAATTGACTCATACTAACTATGTCATTTTCTTCTCCATCAAGTCTTGTTACATAATCTTCAAATGTTGCACAAATTAATATAAAGGTAATGCCTGAGAAAGCAGATGCTAAAAATACAGATCCTAATATTAGAAAGATGTTTTGTGCAAATCCTACTGCAACTAAACTTAAACCCGCAAGAATGCCTGATATAAATGCGGTACGTTTTTTTCCAAGCTTTTGATATATATGTGGTGTTACAAGCCCTACAAATATGGCTGGAAACCCGTAAACTATTATAAAAAGGGCCCCAAAATCATGAGTTTGTCTTAATTTCTCAGAGTAAAGAACACCTACAGTCCAAAAAGATACATCTAAGAGTGCAAGAGTAAAGTTAAATGTAATTAAAGCCCAAAGTTTTTTAAATAGTATTTTGAATGTTTTGAGTTGGTTTATTACATCACTAAAGCTTCCCTTGGCCACTTTCTTAGTCTTAAGTTTATCTTTAGCGTAAAACTTTAGAAATATTATATACAAAAATATTGCTGTTGAAACTATTGTTATAGATGCATAAAGAGGAGCGTCTAAATTCTTAGTTGTTAAAAACACTGCAATAGCAGGACCTATCATATAGCTTGCAGATTGAAACATCGTCATTACGGACCATGCCTCAGTATTTTCTTGAGGAGGTAGAAACTCATGTACGAAGTTGTATTTAGAGTAGTTTCTAAATTCGTAATATACAGACCAAACAATCATAGCTAGTACAAAGGGAATGTAGTCTCTTGGAAGTATTAAATATATTGTTGGAAACAAAAGAGCAAAGAAAAGCATTCTTGGTATAAAAAACCTGTAATCTTTGTGATCATAAAATGTAGCAATAATAAAGTTAAAAAACATTCCAAACAAAGATGAGCTTGAAAGAATTAAACCAACTAAAAAAGGGTCTTGTAACTTTGAGTTTAGAATAACAGGGCTAACATAACTCATTATTCCATCGTGAAGTGATATTAAAAATATTATTGTGGAAAATACAATCAGAGGACTTATTTTAAGTTTTCTGAAATGGGCAGAGTCTCTCATTAGATAAATGATACCATCTAAGAAAAGTTGTCTGTTTTCTGGATTTTAGACTTTGCTTTCTAATCTTTCTATTCTAGCCTTATTCATTTGGTACATATCTCCATAGACGTTTAATTTTGATTCAATGTTAAGAAGAGATACAGTATGATTAGTTGATTTTTCTTCGAGGTTAAGGAGTGTCGAAGTGTGGTCAGTTAGTTTTTCTTGAATATTGAGGAGAGTGCTCGTATGGGTGCTTAGTGTTTTTCTTGTTTTATCCCTGAAATCCGCCATTTCTCCTTTAAAAGAAGAAAACTCGCTGTAAAAATCTGGGAGTGTAATTTTTTTAGCAGGCATTGTAATACGCATACTAAAGTATGGGTTTAAGTAGTTCAATAGGTTTATTCCACTTAAAGTAGAAATTACTACATTGGTGCTAAGTTTGGTAGAATTAGGTGTATTCTTGCGGCGGTAGTTCAGTGGTAGAATGTCTCCCTTCCAAGGAGAAGGTCGCCGGTTCAAATCCGGTCCGCCGCTCCATTAAAAGTCTTTAAGGAGCTCTTTCTTCTTTTTCTCGTACTCTTTTTCTGAAATCTTTCCTCGGTTTAACAGTTCTTTAAGCCTATTCATCGTTTTTTCAAAAGACCCTATATCTCCCCTACTATCTTGAGTTGATATGTTGTGCTTTGCATGTGCATGGTAAATCTTTTGATCAACTATTGCTTTGGCTTGTGAAGCATCTTTCTTACTAACATAATTTATCTCCATTTCATCTCCGCCTGTTGTGATTATATCTATGTGTGCAAAAAAGATACCTTTTGCTAGTGTAAATCTAGCCACTTGATTATATGAAATAGTCATATCTCTTACCATGAACCACCTTCTTTTTCTATACATTAGAAGATCGTCATGAACAAAAAGACGAGGACTAAATAAAGTTTTATTAAAAAGTCTATTTCCTTTTAAGGTTACTAAGAGTGTAGACATTAAAGATCTTCTTCGGATTCAAACTCTGGCTTTTCCAATTCAGAAATATAGTCTGTTGGATCTGGTCTTTCTTTCTTTCTCTTTCTTACTCCAATTGCATCTGCTACATCAGCAGGTAAATCTTCTGCATCTTCTTGGTTTGAATCATTTTGATCATCTACTACTGTATCTATATTTATATCGTCCATAGCCTTTATATTAAATATTTTGGTTTAAATAGCAAGTAATATAATATAGACATATGCAAAAAGACTTTGACGTAATAGTTCTAGGAAGTGGTCCTGCTGGTTTGACAGCAGCCCTTTATACTTCAAGAGCATTTTTAAAAACTTTAGTTATTGCAGGCAATTCTCCTGGGGGTCAGTTAACTATAACAACGGAGGTAGAAAACTTTCCCGGGTTTCCAGAATCAATTCAAGGTCCTGATTTAATAGCCAACATGAATAGGCAGGTAGAAAAGTATGGAGCAAAGTTTATTAATGAATTAGCAGAATTAGTTTCAGGTTCTTTTGAGGAAGGTTTTAAAGTTAAGGTAGGTATTAATGAATTTATCGGAAAAACACTAATTATTGCAACAGGGGCATCTGCAAAATGGCTAGGACTTGAGTCAGAACAAAGATTAAAAGGAAAAGGAGTATCAGCTTGTGCCACATGTGATGGTTTTTTCTTTAAAGATAAAGTAGTGGCTGTAGTTGGTGGTGGGGACGCCTCTATGGAGGAAAGCTCTTTTCTAACTAGGTTTGTTAGTAAGGTTTATCTAATTGCACGAGCTGATAAAGATAATTTAAGAGCTAGTAAGATAATGCAAAAAGAAGTATTGGATAATTCTAAAATAGAGCTAATTCCAAATACCGAAGTTAAGGAAGTATTGGGAGATAATTCTGTGGAAGGTATTAAAGTGATAAATAATAAAACAGGCGAGGAAAGTATTATGGAAGACGTTAAAGGATTGTTCGTTGCTGTTGGTCATAAACCAGATACAGATTTTCTAAAGGGTTTTATTGATTTAGATGAAAAAGGATACGTTGTGAGAAGGAAAGGATCTCAAACCTCAATTGAAGGTGTATTTGCTGGTGGAGATGTACATGATCACAAGTATAGACAGGCAGTCACTGCTGCAGGATACGGTTGTGAGGCAGCACTTGATGCTATTAAGTTACTTCAAAAACGTGGTATTGAGGTAAAAGCTGGAGGTTACTAAATTGTCTAAGAAAAAAGAAATTATTTTCCTAGTTATTCTTTTCTTACTCTCTGCATTTCTAAGATTTCAGGGTTTGGGGTATTCAGACTACTATGGAGATGAAACAAAAACTTTGTATCTAGATAAAACTGTACCTGCATATAGATTTTTTATGGATCAAAGAAAGGGACCTCTTCAGTTTATGACTGTATGGTTTATGGAAAAGTTAACCATAGGCTACAGCGAAGTGTTTGTGAGATTTCCTTTTGCCTTTGCAGGTCTCTTAACAGTATTTGTTTTCTACGTTTTAGTTAAGAAGTTATTTGGATGGCAGACAGCAGCAATTTCTTCACTCCTTTTTTCAGTAAGTGGGTTTAATGTAGCTTTTTCCAGAACTGCACAATATCAAAGTCTACTAGTTTTCTTTGGAATATTAGCCATTTATCTATTTTTAGAGGCCCTAAGGACAAGACAATCTTGGCTTTATGCTCTTTCAGCAGTTTCTCTATCTTTATCTTTCTGGGCACACTATGATGCAATATTCTTTTTAATTCCCATAGCTTACTTATTGATTCTTAACTTCATTAAAAAGGAGATAGAGCTAAAAAGAATAGTTATAGATTTTGTTTTACCTTTTTTGGTTCTCACTTCCCTATTCTATGTTCCTTATATTATTCAGGGATACTTTAATACAAATGTAGTTGGCTACTTAGAACGTAGATTTTCCGGAAGTAGCTATCTTGAGAACAACTCTTTTTATACGTTTATGGTGTATAACCCCACAATTGTATTTGGAATAGTACTGCTTTTTGGTATTCAGAGACTTTTTCAGAAGTTTGAATGGAAGTTTAATATGCTTCTTAGCTGGTTTTTAGGAGCCCTGATACCTCTTGAGATAATTGTTTCTAATCCTGGAACCCATATTCATAACTATTTCATACCTATTTATATTGTTTCAGGATATGGAATCTACAATATTTACATTTCTTTAAGGAAAAGCTATCGAAGAGTGTTTCTTTTTATAATTTGTATAACTCTGATGTTTTTAAGTGCAGTATCTCTGTTTGTGTATGCTCCAGCTTATAACAAAGGTTACCCTTGGAAACCTTCTAAGTTTTTAGGTACAACTTTTAATCCCCCACTAAAGGATAAATATCATCTATATCTTTATGGGTTTCCATACAATAGAGGATGGAGACAAATTAGTGAGTTTATTAAGTCTGAAAAAGGGGTAAATGGTGTTTATACAAACGATAATGACACAATAGCAGAGTACTACCTACTTGGATTTAATTACACAATTCCAGGATCTAACTTTATTCCCCACTACTACATTCACGTGTTTAATAATCAACAGTTTACTAGAGAAGATGAAGAATTTTATCTTAGTTTTATAGGTGAGTATAAAGAGGTTAAAAAGATATTTGTTGATAATGAGTTAAGTGCAATTGTTTTTAAAAAGAAAGAGACTTACCAACCTTTAGATTAATAAGTCTCATTTGTTCAAATTCAGTTCTCTTTAGCCTCTATAGCTCTCATTATGTGGCCAGAATAACTATCCCATGTAGGTTCCTTTTCCGGTTCTGGCGGAAGTTTCCATCCCTCTTTTAAACCAGTATATTTTTTTGTTTTCCAACCACCTCTGTGGTATCCATCTAAGTATTTATTAGCTCTATATTTTAGTTTTTCAAATATATTTTTTGTATCGGGTGGGAAGAGATCTTTAGCCTTTTCTTGTATATAGTATATATCTCTACCACGTTGTTTAGATTCAACAATGGATACCATTCTCCGAACCAGATCGACATCATTGTCTGGAACGAGTTTAGGTTTCATTTTTTCATCTCCTTCTTTTACATCGCTACTATTATATTTTGTATTATTTATTTCCTCAACTTCTGATTTTTCTTCCCCACTTTCTTCAGGAAAGTCTATTATGCTTTGTTCGTAACCTCCCATACTTTTATTCTACCCTGTATTAAGCTCAACTGGAATTATTCTTTTATCCCTGGCCACGACAATATTTTAAAGTAAAATGTATTTATGAGTAGAAAGTTAGAAGTGACCCTAGTTATTTGGTTATTAATATTTCTTGGTTT
>JAHIRX010000048.1 GCA_018818485.1 Patescibacteria group bacterium | reverse complement strand
TTGGTGCTATGGTATCTATTGGTTACTACCTTTCTACTCAAATTAGAAAACTAAAAGAAGATCTAAAAGGTGATGAGGATAGCGTACTTACAGAGTGGCTTAAAGATATGAAAAGCTCCGTAGACAAGAGTTCTGACGTATTAGAAAGACAACTAAAGGATCAAAGAGAGGCTATAAATAGACAAACAAAGATGATTTGGGAAAGACTAGAAAAATCTCAAGATGTTATTCAAAATGTTCAAAAACAACTTGGAGGTATTCAAGAATTTGGAACTGATATAAAAGATTTAAGTAACATTTTAAAATCTCCAAAGTTAAGAGGAGGTCTTGGTGAACAATTCCTTTATGAAATACTAGAAAACTCTCTTCCTAACGATCTTTTCAAAACTCAATACAAGTTTAAAGATGGAAATGTATGTGATGCAATAATAAAAACAGATAAAGGACTTATTCCTATTGATTCTAAATTCCCAATGGAAAACTTCAAACTCATGGTTACTAGTGATACTCAGGAAGAACGTGATCGGGTTAAAAAAGTATTCGTTCGAGATGTAAAAAGCAGAATTGATGAAATATCCTCAAAATATATCTTACCCGAAGAAGGAACTGTTAACTTTGCGGTTATGTATGTACCTGCTGAGAGCGTGTATTACGAACTTATTGTGAGTACCCCTGAAATTGAGTCCTACGCTCGTGAGAAAGATATATTTATTACCTCCCCCAACACATTAAACTACCAAGTTAAAGCTATCTTAGTTGCGTATCAACAAACAGAACTTCAAAAACATGCTGGGGAAATATTAAAAGCTTTAGGTGGAATAAAAGTTGAAGCAGGTAAATTCAACGATGACCTTAGTGTATTAGAAAGACATATTACTAACTCATACAAAGCAATGGATTCGATAAAAGGTAAATTCTTAAGACTGTTTGGAAAGATCGAAAGTGTTCAGGAAATTGAAGCTCCTGAGAAACAAAAGAAGCTTATCGAGTGAGGGGGCTTTCTTTCGTATTGCAAGAAAAACCCCCGGCGTTATATCACTCTCCTCATTTTTTTGGTGGTTCACCTGGTTTCTGCGTACAAGCCATTAAGAGAACAACAACTGCAAATATACAAACAACAATCCAAACTCCTTCCCACATCTTCTGCTCCTTTTCTAAGATGTTAATAAAAACAATGGAGTAACATAATAACAAATATTAGGATGGTTTGCCTAAAGGGAAAGGTATAATACATTCTAGATGGAAAAGATAAACCTCAATGAAAACCAACTTAAAGCTGTAAAACATAAAAGTGGTCCTTTGCTTGTAGTAGCGGGGGCTGGAACTGGTAAAACAAGGGTAATTACTGAACGAGTCAAACATCTAATTGAAAATGAGAAAATAAAGCCACAAGAGGTTTTAGCTTTAACTTTCACAGAAAAAGCCAGTCAAGAAATGCTTAATCGAATAGGAGATGTTATGCCTCTTGGTTATGAAGAGCCTTGGGTAAGTACATTTCATGGTTTTGCAGACAGGATTTTAAAAACAGAGGGATTAGAAATTGGTCTTGATCCAAGCTACAAAATATTACCTACATCAGATCAGTGGCTTCTTCTTAGAAAAAACCTTTTTAATCTTGATTTAAAGTACTTTAGACCCCTTGGAAACCCTACCAAATTTATATCTGCAATACTTAAATTTATATCCAGACTCCAAGACGAAAATATCTCTGTAAAAGAACTAAAGAGCTACGTAAAGAGTTTAAAGATTACTGGTGAAGAGAAACAAAGGTGGGAGGAGCTTTCCCATATTTATGAAAAGTATGAGGAGATTAAACTCAAAAACTCAGCACTGGACTTTGGAGATCTCATTGACTGGACTATAAAACTTTTTACAGATAGGCCAAACATTCTAGAGAAATATCAAGACCAGTTTAAACATGTGTTAGTAGATGAGTTTCAAGATACAAACTACGCTCAATATGAACTAATCAAACTTCTCTGCCCCGAAAAAATGGGTAACAGATCTTTAATGGTAGTGGGCGATGATTCTCAATCAATATATAAATTTAGGGGGGCTGCTGTTTCAAATATTTTGCAATTCAAAAAAGATTTCAAGGGTGCAGAAATGATTACACTCTTAGAGAACTATCGATCTTCCCAAGAGATTTTAGATCCTGCATATAAACTAATTAAAAACAACAACCCAGACACGCTAGAATCCAAACTTGGAATCTCCAAAGAGCTTGTGAGTCAAATCAAAGAAAAAGGTGGAGAAACAAAAGTTATAAAAGTAGATACTTTAGACGACGAAATTGAATATATTCTTAGAAAAATATATGAAATACTAGGAAAAGAAGAGAGATACACATACAAAGATATTGCTATTATGGCCAGGGCTAATAATCACCTTGATCCATTTGTGATGGGACTCAGAAAGTATGGTCTGCCTTATCAACTTGTTGGAAACCGCGGTCTATATGATGCAGATGAAATCTCAGATATTATTAGTCTTTTGAAGGTTCTCACCAATTCTTCTGATGGAACAAGTTTATATCGAGTACTAAGTATAGACTCGCTTGAAATTCCCTACTCTGAAATTTCCAAGCTTCTTTCTAATGCTCGAAAGCAAAAAGTTGATCTCTG
>JAHIRX010000047.1 GCA_018818485.1 Patescibacteria group bacterium | reverse complement strand
TCATATATATTTTAAAATGTTTTTGTTGAGAGCCTGGCTTTCCAAATACATCTACATACATTCCATCGGGAAGAGTAGCGCCTCTGTTTTTTATACCTTCTTTTAGAACTAACTTTAAGTTTTCTAGTAGTTTTAAAGCCTTTTTTAGTGTCAGTAATTTTGTACTCAATTTTGGATCAATTTTAGAAAGGAACAAGGCATCAATTGCATATATATTTCCAACACCTGAAATTAACTTTTGATCCAAAAGTGCACTTTTTATATTTGTATTTTTTGATTTCAATATGTCTAAAAACTTTTCAGCAGTTAACTCGTCAAGTGGGGTAGGTCCATATTTCTGAGTTAGCTCTTTCAAACCACTTTTATCTAAAAGTTGCACCTTTCCAAACTCTCTCATATCCGCAAACTTTAAATAGTAAGTCGCCTCCTTTTTTGAGATTTCTAGCGATATTTTTACCCATTTGTCATTAATATTCTTATCTTTTCGTAGAAGAATCCTTCCTGTCATTGCTAGGTGAAAGACTAGAAATTCATCCGACTCTAGTTCTAAAACAATATTTTTTGCAATCTGTTTTACATCTTTAATCTTTTTATTTTTAAGGTTTGGAAGACTATATTTTGGATCTAGAGTTGCTTTTTTAACTTCAAAACCAATAATATTTTTCTTTAGATCGTTTGTAATTGTGTATACTTCTGGAAATTCAGGCATAAGTTAGGAGAGTTTGCTTTCCACGAAATCTGAAAACTCTTTTTTAAATCTTTCTTTGGAATACTTCTGAACATTTTCCTTGATTATATTTGAGTCAAACTTGCCCTCATCAATTGCTTTTTTGAATTGTTTTATCTTTTCCACAAGATGATCAATTTCTAAGTTCTCAAAATACATTCCACTAAGACCTTCTGTAACTGTTTCAAGGTGTCCTGCTGATCTATGAACTAGAGCCGGTTTCCCATGCGCTTGAATTTCAATAGGAACTATTCCAAAGTCTTCATCCTCAACCATGTTAATTAGACCTAATGAGTGTTCCATTAGAACATGTTTGTCATCTTCAGAAGCTCTTCCAGTAAATATTATATTTTCTTTAGCCATTGCTCTTAGTTTATTCTCTTCAGATCCCGTACCTACAACAACAAGAGGCCATCCCAATTTATTAAAAGCTTCAATTAAAATATCAAAGTTTTTATATGTTACTAGTCTTCCAGTTGCTAAGAAGTATGGTTTATCTATAACATCTGGTTTTCTGTCAGGAGTTTTGTAGTTAACTTCTACCGGTGGGTAAATTACCGTTGAGTCTCTTCCATAAAATTTCTTTATTCTTTTTTGAATCTCTTTTGAATTTGCAACTATGAAGTCTGGTCTTTGAGCAGCAACATAATCCCAAAGTCTTAAAATATTTGCCATGTAGCTGTATATAAATCTTCTTAATGGCCCCTTATCCCATTTAGTTCCTTCTCTAGAGTAACCATATAAGAACCTTGGGGGAGTATGAATATATGTAATATGAAGTTGATCTGGTTTGGTAAGTATTCCTTTGTTCCAGGTAGTACCGTCACTAATTACTAAGTCAAAGTCTCTAAAGTCAAAATTCTCAAAGATAGGGGACATAGTGAACACAAAGAAGTGTTTACCAATCTTATTTATAAATTTATCTTTAGGAAATATGATTTTTCTACTTGTTATTGTCTTCTCAAGCTTTGTGGGATCATATTTTGCTGTATATACAGGTGCATCAGGATAAAGCTCAAGTATTGCCTCAAGTGTTTTTTGAGCACCACCCATTTGAGTTAGAAACTCGGTTGCAATTGCTACCTTTGGTTTTTTTGTCATGTGGATATTATATCAGGCAATTTTAATTAAAATTTAACCCATAAACTATTGACATGCTGGGTAAATTTTGAGTTCATTAGTTCATGAAGAAAGGTTCCTTGCTACCAGTAGCTTTAATAGTTATTGTATTCATTATTCTACCGTTATCTTTTTGGTATTTTTCTAATTCTTCAGATAAAAACATTCGTGGGGCTAAAACTTTAGACCTTGTTGGCGTTGTTGTTGAGGTAACTAGTAGCGGTACTTGGAACTTGTCCGGATATTTATGTAATACGGTTGAAGGTTGTTTGTCCTCTTTGGATTCTGGAGAGAAGGTAAAAACTTCGGGAGGAGGAAAGGGAGAAGGTAG
The DNA here is from genome assembly GCA_018818485.1 of Patescibacteria group bacterium. Classification (GTDB taxonomy): domain Bacteria; phylum Patescibacteriota; class WWE3; order UBA101185; family UBA10185; genus JAHIRX01. The sequence continues at coordinate 6,693 of JAHIRX010000047.1, read as the reverse complement.
AGAGGTGAGTATAGAATACTCTAATAGATGGGACGAATATGGTTTTGTAAAGGTATTTGTGAAACCTGGTTGGGGATCAGATTCCGGAGGATTTGAAATTGAAGAATTTGGCGGTACTACAAGCTCTTCTGCTCATGAAATAGAGGGAGTGAGTGTAGCAATAGTGCTTATTGAAGATATTAAATCTGGTGTATTTGAAACAGTAAAATTTTCAGACTAGTTTATTGGACTAAGTATTCCACAGTTAGAAAGGCTATGTATACAAGAAGCAAAACGGTTGCTTCTTTTTTGTTTATATCGTGATCTTTTTTAGAAAATCCCAGGAAGAGGGCCACTACCATAATCGCAAAAATGTATGTAGTGATGCTTATCCCACCATTAACTATAACGATAGGCTCTATAACAGCAGTTATACCAAGTACTAGGGTAGAGTTAACACCAACACTCCCGATAACATTTCCTAAAACCTCGTTTTGTTTATGTTTTTTAATGAGTCCTATTGAATACGCAATCTCAGGTAATGATGTACCAATTGCCATAATTGAAAGACCCACAAAACCAAGACTTATCTTTAGTACGTCTGCTAAATTTATTGCTCCCCTTACCACAAGTTCCCCAGATATTATTATCAAACATAAGGACATGATAAAAATTAGAGACTCTTTTAGTAAATTTACCCTTCCATAACCATGAAAAAATGTGTGAATATGTGAATTTCTCCTCAAAAAAGATATGCTGTAGATCACATAACCAACTAATAGAGTGTATCCATCAAATCTTGTAACTTGTCCATCAAGTGCTAAAGCTACAGCTAATATTGCAAAGAAACTACTAATGTATATATCTTTTGATCTGAATATTTTTCTTGTGTGGAGTCCTGAGTTGATAAAACCTGGTATTGCAATTATTAATGTAAGTAGGGCAATGTTAGATCCAAGTGCGTTCCCATATGAAAGAATTGGTTTTCCAGCAAGAGCCGAATTAATACCAACAATTGTTTCAGGTAGAGAAGTTGCAACTGATACAAGTAGAAAACTAATTGTGTAACCAGACACTCTTAGTGCTCTTGAGATATTAGTTGTCGATTTAATGAACAAACTCACAGCTTTAATGAGTATGAACGAGGCTATTGCGATTAGAAATATATTAAATAGAGCCATGGCAGTTGGGTTTTCTTAATTGTACATTGAGGTAGGGGACTTATCCAAGTATTATATACTTATGAATGTTGTGCCCCGCGACAGTACACTTTGGGAGTATATGCCTGATGAGATTAGAGATCTTATTGAGGATGGTGAGATTATCCTCAACTTCGTCCACGATTATCATGAGCAAGCGGATATTTCGGATTATTCTTTTATGGTATTTCCTTTTGCTAAAGCATACGAGGGGTTTTTGAAAAGATTCCTTTTAGACATCGGAATGATACGAGAAGAGGAATATTTTAGTGATGAGATTAGAATTGGAAGAATATTAAACCCTAATTTTAAGGGTAAGAACGCTATTTATGAAAAGTTAAGCAGGTACAAAGGAGAAGGTAAGAACGTGAGTAAAAAACTGTGGAAAACTTGGAAGCAGGGAAGAAACTTAGTATTTCACTATTTTCCTCATAACTATAGAAAGCTTTCGTATAACCAATCCCTAGATATTGTAAATATGATAGTAGATGCAATGGCAAATGCGGTTGTACATATAAAGGTAGAGAAATAATAAAGCACCCCGTTTGTTTGGAATGCTTTTTCTGTATTATAAATATTTTTTCTCCTCTTTTTTTGTCGCTATTCTTACCTCTGTGTATTGAAGTTTACCAGCAAGATTTTTTGTCATCGTGAGACAAGGCCTGTCCTTCAGAGTTCGGTAACCTTTTCGACATGTTCCAATAGTTTTTAGAATTTCCATTCTGATGGAATCTATTTGGTTTTTCGTTGCCTTTGATTCTCTTGCAACCTTCTTTTTCATTGATACCTCAACGTCGCACATCCACCCAGATTTTGCCCCAAAAACAATTATCACACACCTGTGTTTCGAAAGCTCCTCCCTTAATATTAGCGGATCTTGCATTATTACGTAACTCATAAGTACTCCTCCTGATATAATCGTTTCGTGGGCAAGATTATATCAAAAAACAAGAAAATTGCTGTTGGATTAAGCGGAGGAGTTGACTCTGCTACTGCTGCATTTCTTTTGAAAGAAAAAGGTTTCGATGTAACTGGTGTTTACTTTAAGTGTTGGGAAGAAGATGGGGTATGTGATATTTGTGGGAGACAGTCTGCAGAGGAAGTTGCAAAGCGTCTTGGTATTGAGTTTATTGATTTAGACTTTAGTGGAAGATTCAAAGAGGAGATCATCGGGTATTTCGTTAGTGAATATTCCCGAGGTAAAACTCCTAACCCAGACATTTTATGTAACGAGAAAGTTAAGTTTGGAGCATTTTATGATTGGGCTATGGAGAATGGTTTTGATTTTGTTGCAACAGGCCATTACGTAAGGGTTAAGAATAATATGTTATTAAGGGGCAAGGATAAAAGTAAGGATCAGTCATATTTTCTATATAGAATTCCAAACGAAAAACTTTCGAAAATACTGTTACCTTTAGGCGATTTTACCAAGAAAAAGGTAAGACTTATTGCGAAGAATAATGACATACCGGCTGTGAATAGGCCTGAGAGTGTCGATATTTGTTTTGTTGGAAAAGCTACTTTAAAGAGTTATTTATCTAAAAAAATTAAGCCTGAAAAAGGTAATGTGGTGAATGAGGAAGGGAATATAGTTGGTGAACATGACGGAGTTTGGTTTTTTACAATTGGTCAGAGAAAAGGATTTAGAGTTTCAAAATATTTCGGTAAACCTATGTATGTAATTGGGAAAAATGTGGAAAGAAATGAACTAATAATAGGTGAGGAATCTAAGGCGTATAAAAAAGAATTTGATGTTGTAGATCTGAGATGGACATCCTATGACCCAGGAGATAATTTTAGATGTAGGGTTAGAATTAGAAATCTCGGAAAACTATATCCAGCGAAATTTTCAAGAGGGAAAGTTAAATCGAGGAGAAAAATATTTGGGGTAGCACCTGGTCAAAGTGTAGTTTTTTACAAACATAGTTTTTTTAATCCCTCAGGTGATATGGTAATTGGTGGGGGAATAATTCAATAGAAAATAATTTATTGTCCTAGATTTTTACCATTAATTATCCTTAACTTATTTTGTAGTTATTAGTTTTCAAAGTTCACCTCAAAAAAAGATTCAGTAACATTTAGTTGATCAATAAACTTATTAGCTGTGTTGATTTTTAGAAGTATTTTATTTGTGTCTTCCAAGTTACCAAAAGTATCTAAAGATCTAAATTTCAAGTTCACAAAACCGTTTTTGCTTATAAAAACTGGCTGAGTGTATGGTTCCCAAGTGTCGTTTTCGCTTATTGAATAGAAAGTTGTATCAATATTATTGTTTTGGTCCCCACTAAAGGAAAAAGAAATTAGAGGAAATTCGTAAAACCACCCATTATTTTGACTTCCAGACACCAAAATTTGAGTTTCAGGAAGTTCTTTTTGTTCTTTCTCTCCTAAAATTGCAAATTCACTTAAGTGGCTTGAATAGGCTGTTAGTTTTTTACTCTCAAGGTCTAAAAATGAAGGCAAGGGCTCCCATAGTTTTGAATAGCTATTCCAAAAGTAGAGTTTTAACGTATTAAGTATTATGTTTGATAAGTTACTTTGTGAATAATCTATTACAAATTTTATATCGTTGTTGAGATTTTCAATTTTCTCACCAAGTTGATTAAATAACTCAATAATAAAAGAAGTTCCTTCTAAATATTTTAGATTTGACTGTAAGTGGAGTAGTGGTGTTGAGGATTTTCTAATAGAGAGGACTGTCGAGGGAGAAGTTAGTGATACAGATATATTATTTAGAGAAGATGTAACTTCAGATTCTATAAACTTAGAAACTTTTGGAATTTCTTGTTTCCAAAGAAAATTACTTTTCGAACCTTGATGGTTTCCTAGACTGTCGTTCCAGGTTAAGATAGGCCAAGGATCAGCGTCATTATTAGGAATCCAGCCGTAAGGATCTGTTCTACCGTCAGGAAATAGTCCCCTTGACACTTCAAAGTGCAGGTGAGGTCCAGTTGTTTTACCAGTCATCCCGACATAGCCAATCTTATCTCCTTCATTTACCCAGACCGGACCACCCCTTGTTATTATGTCCCGTTCTTGTAGATGCATATATGTGGTTTTATACCCATTCATATGGTCAATTCTTATAGAGTGTCCGCACCCATTACATGTAAAGTAGGTAGCACTTCCGGATGCTGGTGCCACTATTTCAGTCCCATAACTTAATCCAAAATCAGTACCACTATGAGAGCTGTAGTAAATGTTTGGCTCACTATCTTTTTTTCCCAGAAAATTTAATGTTGTTTTGTTATCCTCAGTTGGTTCACTATAGTGGCTGTAGCCTAAAAGAGGGTAGCTATGGTCAAAGTATGCAGTTATTTTATCTACTAATTCATTGTTGTTAGTGTATTTCCAAGGGATTTCTAGAAATGGGTCGAGTATACTTTCTTCTGGTATCTGATACCTATAGAGTCCTTTGTTTATTGTGGCTGCAAACAAGTAGCCTGGTTCCGAAAATACCCAAGTTAAATCTGTGACCTTGTTTAGCTGTCCTATGTCTAAGCCTGTATTTTCCCAATTTAAAAAATCAGAAGTTTTATAAACAGAGAAATGATAATCAGGTGTTTGTCTTCCGATAAAGTAATTATTTTCAAATTTAGTAATATCTCCGATAGGATAGTTACCAAAGTTTTCTATTTTTTCCCAATTTTCTCCATAATCGTTTGACCTAAAGAGTCCTTGGTCATAGTAAGAGGCTGCTAAGACGAAGTTTTCTTCTATATAAAAGTATAATATGCCCTTGTTATTTAGAAAGGATATTTCTTCCCAGGTTTTCCCACGGTTTACTGACCTATACACCCCAATTGTTGAAGAGACTAATGCTAGATTTTCACTAGAGCTTAGCGTCTTTACTGTGGTTCCATCTCCACCGTTGCCAAGTTTTTGATCCCATGTTTTTCCTTCATCAAAACTTACCCAGAGACCATAATGTTGTGAGCCATAATATATAGTACCCTCATCTCTATCTATTTTAACTGGAGCATAACTTATACCTAAATGAGTCCAATTTTTTCCTTGATCATTAGAGACGTATAATCCCCGTAGTCCATTTTGAAAGTAATAGGTTGCAGCGTAAATATTTCCATTATAGTATTTTAAATCTCTTATCCCGTGGTTACTAAGTCCCAGTGTTTCCCAGGTATTTCCCAAGTCTTTTGATATGAAGACTGCATTTTCTGGGTTTATCCAAAGGCTGCTATTTAGTTCTCCTGCTAGCACTCCCCAGGGAGAGTGCTCTACACACTCTATTGCGTCACTTTCTAATGTTGTTCTTTCCCAGATTTGCGCAAAAGCGATGTGCTTAGTAAAAAAGGAAGATAAAAGGATTATTAATAGGGCTTTTACCATATATCTTGGATACCTTTATCGGAAAAAGTTATCAATAGAATAGTGTCTATTCAAGCTAGAAACTAAAGTGTTGACAGGTGCCCATTTATATTGATAAATATGTAACACTAGTGTAGACTAGCCCTTTGCACATTGATATGAACCTTAAACAAATTAATTTCGAAAATACCTTTGAGTAAATTAATTTTAATCGAACCACAGTAAAAGGATAGTTTTCAAGATCATGTAAAGCGAAAAGAACGTTTAACGCTTACTAAGCTTACTAACGCATTTGTAAGCGTTTGGCTTTTTAATGAGAATTTGATCCTGGTTCAGGGTGAATGCTAGCGGCGTGCCTAAAATATGCAAGTCGAACGGGTATAGCAATATATCCGTGGCAAACGGCTGAGTAACACGTAGGAATCTACCCCCAAGTAAGGGACAACCCATCGAAAGATGGACTAATACCTTATGTGATGGCAACATCAAAGATTTATCGCTTGGGGATGAGCCTGCGGTCTATCAGGTAGTTGGTAGGGTAAATGCCTACCAAGCCTATGACGGATAGCTGGTATAAGTGTATGTCCAGCCAGAAGGGCACTGAGAAACGGGCCCTACTCCTACGGGAGGCAGCAATGGGGAATATTGCGCAATGGACGAAAGTCTGACGCAGCGACGTCGCGTGAGGGATGAATGCCTTCGGGTTGTAAACCTCGTTATAAGCACCGGCAAACTACGTGCCAGCAGCAGCGGTCATACGTAGGGTGCAAGCATTACCCGGTTTTACTGGGCGTAAAGAGTCTGTAGGCGGTTGTTCAAGTTGGAAGTTAAATGTCTCGGCCCAACCGAGAAGCGGCTTTCAATACTGTTCAACTAAGAGATAGCTAGGGGGTAACGGAACGTATGGTGTAGCGGTGAAATGCGTTGATATCATACGGAACACCTAGGGGGAAGCCAGTTACCTGGGGCTATTCTGACGCTGAGAGACGAAAGCGTGGGGAGCAAAACGGATTAGATACCCGTGTAGTCCACGCCCTAAACGATGCCTGCTAGATGCTTGTCACTTGTGATGGGTGTCGAAGCTAACGCGTTAAGCAGGCCGCCTGGGGAGTACGATCGCAAGGTTAAAACTCAAAGGAATTGGCGGGGACCCGCACAAGCGGTGGAGCATGCTCTTTAATTGGCTGAT
>JAHIRX010000046.1 GCA_018818485.1 Patescibacteria group bacterium | reverse complement strand
TGAAGATGAAAAAAAGCTAAAAGAGGTATTAACATTTGAGGTAAACTCTTTGTTGGAGGTTGTTATACTTGCTTCTCCTTTTATTCCAGAAACAGCAGAGAAAATACTTAAGATCTTTAATGGAAAGGTAACTTATTCTGAACCCTTGTTTCCTAGATTATGAAGAAACTATTAATCATAGACACTTTTAATTTTTTGCATCGTGCTTATCATGCGTTGCCTAGTACTTTTCGAGATGTTGAAGGTAGCCCTACAAACGCAGTATATGGTGTAACTTCTATGATTATTAATGTTTTAGATCAGGTGAAACCTAACTACATTTTTGCAGCCCTTGATAGTCGAGAGCCTACATTTAGAGTTGAGGAATTTACTCAATACAAAGCACAAAGAAAGCCTATGGAAGAAGATCTTGAAGTACAAATCCCTAAGGTTTTAGAGATTTTAGATGCCTTCGGAATAAAAAGTATTGTTGTAGATGGGTATGAGGCGGATGACATAATTGGGACAGTAACTAAAAAGTTTGAAAAAGAAGTGGAAGTGGTAATTGTTTCAAATGACAGAGATTTATGGCAACTTGTAGGTAACGGAACCACCATTATGGTTCCAGGAAAAAAAGGAGCCATAGAGTGGGTAGGGGAAAGAGAAGTTGATGCAAAACTTGGTTTTGATGCATGCAAGATTGCTGATTACAAAGGTCTTAAGGGAGACTCAAGTGATAATATTCCTGGGGTTTATGGAATTGGTGAAAAGACTGCTACAAAGCTGATACAAGAGTACGGTTCGGTAGAAGAAATATATAGAAATCTAGATAAAGTTACCCCCGATTCACTTAGGAAGAAATTAGAAGAAAGTACTGAACAGGCTTTAATGAGTAAGAAATTAGCACAGCTCATAATGGACGTTCCTCTTTCAGTTGAGCTGGAAGAATGTAGATATAAAGAGTTTAACAAAGTAGCTGTAAAAGAGGTCTTGGAAAAATATAATTTCAAATCTTTAATCAGAAGACTTGGGTTTGAAGATGCTAAAGCAAAGGAAAAAGAAGTTCCAGACAATCAACTAACTCTGCTATAAAACAGAGTGCCCGAGTGCAAAATTTTTGCATTCTCCCGGGCATCTTTTTGTTTTTTCTCAATAGTATCCATCTAAATAATCCTTTGTTTTACAGAGTTTCTTGTAGGGTTTTTACCAGACGTTTTGTGTTTGCCTCTAGTCCTTCGTTTGCGACATAACCAATAACCGTCTTCCCCGCACTCTCAAGTGTATCGTAAACAGTATCAGGGAAGTCACCAATGAGAAGAACTTTGTCTTCTTTTACTTCGCTAGGGTCTTTGATGATGACATTTGTGATAAGAAGGCTAATGGGTATATTCACACGTCCCCTTACCCTTTTTAGGAGCTCACTAATGCCACAAAAATCAACTAGCTTATTTGGATCATCATCGAGAAAAAACTGTATGCGGATAGTCATGATATCTCCTTTCTACTACCCTTTACTTTGAAATTATACTCACGTAGAAAACCCAAATCAAGCTATATCTGCTAGAATATGTTTATGACTCAAAAGGCTGAGAAAATAGCAAAGATACTACAAGAAAATAACCCTTATCCAAAAACTGAACTTGATCATAAAAATGATTATGAACTTTCGGTTGCAGTTATGCTTTCTGCACAAACTACAGATAAAAAAGTAAATCAAGTTACCCCAAAGTTGTTTAAAAAATATGAAGATTGGGAGAATTTAGCTAATGCAAATCCGACTGAGGTAGGGGAAATAATTAGACAAGTAAATTTCTACAAAGGGAAGGCAGAAAGGCTGGTTAAGGCAGCACAAATGGTAGTATCAGGTTTTGATAGCAAATTACCAAGAAGCATGGATGAGCTTACTAAAATACCTGGGATAGCAAGAAAGAGCGCTAATGTAATTATGCAAGAGGCCTGGGGTATTGCAGAAGGTATTGTTGTTGATACACATGTATCAAGGGTTTCACAAAGACTTGGTTTAACAAGAGAAAAAGATCCAAAAAAGATAGAAAAAGATTTAATGGAAGTGCTTCCTAAAAACTACTGGAGAAATTTTTCTGGTAATGCAGTTTTGCATGGGAGATACACTTGCATTGCTAGGAAACCTAAATGTGATGAATGCACGTTAAACAAAGTATGTCCAAGTGTCTTTAAGGTATAAGATTAGGCTTGACATCTATACTTCCAAAATTCTTTGTTGCTCCTTCCTCGTATGTCCACAAACCTTCTTCATATAGTCTAAATTCAAAGGTTTCATTAGGCTTAATAATTATTGGATCCTGAAGCTCTGGATATGTAGGCATCTTTTGGGTGAAGGTAACATCATTCTCAGTTGTGTTAGTCCATCTAACCAGTTGTCCATTTAAAGCACTAAGGTTTTTAGGTACAAATCCCCATTTTTCATAATACTTGATCTCGACAATTCCAATTCTTTCATCGAATGAAGGAACTTCTGGGTTTGGTTCACTACCATCAGAAATTATTTCGTTTTCACTTTCTTCGGTTGAGCTAGGTGTATTTGGTGGAGTATCTTCTTCCTCAAATATTATGCGTGTATCTTCATCTTTAAGCCTTATCAGATCAGAATTTTCAGATTTTTTTGTTGAGCTAATAAGAATAATGACGGCAAATACAAAAAAGGTGATAAGTCCTATGGTGAATACTGGCTTATTTCTTTCAAAAAATTCTCTGAAGAACTTCATGCTATTGATTTTACACTATCTTTTATTAGCTCTTTATTAACAATGTATCTAGGAGGCTTGTTATCAACTAAAACATCAATAACGTTTTCTGCAACCATGTTACTCATTTGAATTCTTGCTTCCCAAGTAGCACTTCCTATATGGGGAGTGAGTACCACGTTATCCATCTTCATAAGATCGGGGTGAATTTTTGGTTCTTCTTCAAAAACGTCCAAGGCTACTCCTGCAATAAGACCCTCTTTTAATCCAGTTACTAGAGCCCTCTCATCAATTATTGGACCTCTTGCAGTGTTAATGATCAGGGCATTCGGCTTCATTTTTTTAAGTTCTTCGTAGTCAATCATGTGTTTTGTCTCCTCACATAGATTACAGTGTATTGAAATCACATCGCTTTCGTTAAGAAGGGTGTCTAAATCTACTCTTTTTGCGTCCAGGAGGTTTTCTGCTTCGATTTTCTGTGAAACATCGGAGTAGATTATGTTCATTCCAAGACCATTTCGCGCAAATCTTGCAAAAAACTGTCCAATTCTTCCAAAACCAATAAGTCCTAGTGTTTTTCCCATAAACTTTGGTCCAACAAATATCATAGGGTCCCAATATTTATACTGTTTACCCCTACAAAATCTATCGGCTTCCACAATTCTTCTTCCAAGTGCCATCATCATTGCAAGAGAGTGTTCTGCTACAGCTTCTGTTAAATCACCAGGAGTATTTGAAACATATATTCCTTTTGCAGTAGCCGTTTCTATATCTATATGGTCGTACCCCACAGAGTAGGTAGCAATTAGTTTTAAATTCTTACCTGCTTCAATAACTTCTTTTGTAATCTTATCTGGAATAACGGGTACTAAAACATCAACATCAGAAATAGCTTCTTTAAGTTCTGCGTCAGAAAGGGGAGCTCCCTGTCTATAATCAAGCTCAATGTCTTTATGACTTTGAAGCACTCTAATTCCTGATTGTGGTATTTTTCTTGTTATTAGTACTTTCATATTAGTCCTTCTACAGCTTCTTCCATTTTATCCTTAGTTTGTAGTCCCTTAATAGCACCAATTTCTTTAATTACACCCCCAGAGTTGACAACTCCCCAGGCCAAAGCTTCTTTTAGAGGTTTTTTATAATAAATTGCTGATAAAAATCCAGATGAGAAAGCATCCCCAGCACCAGTTTTATCAAGGACGGGCCTTTGGTCACTGTAAGCATTTACAGATACTAGATTTTCACCATCAAAGGCATTTGCACCTTCTTTTCCATTGGTAATTACACTAAGTTTCACCCCAAGTTTATGAAGATCAATATGAATTTGCTCAAGTGGTTTTTCTCCAACTATCTTTCCAGCTTCATCCATATTTACAAAAAGTATGTCTGTAATCTCTAGGAAGTCTTTGAAAGAGTCAATTCCAGCTTTCATTTGGATTGTTCCCGGATTAAAAGCAACTCCGATTCCAGGATTAGCTTTAATATATTCGATTAATTCTTTTTGAAATTTTTGAAAACCTTCTCCAAGGGAAGTGAAGTAGATGAGTTTTGGTTTGTCCCAATTTTGTACTCGATAGTCTCTTTTACCGTGATATGTAAAGATAGTTCGTTCTCCTCCAAAGACGATAATTGTATGTACGTCAGTTTCAATCCCATCATTTTTTATGCAGTACGTGGTATTTACACCAACGTCTCTTAGCTCTCTAATTATTCTTTCCGCATTGTTATCATTACCAATTTCCGTATAAATAGTTGTTTTGAGGCCTAGTTTTGTGCATCCAACACTGACATTTACAGAGTTTCCAGCAATAGAGCTCTCAAAATCATCAACAGGTATTTTACTACCGTGGTAAAAGCAAATCTCAGGTCCAATAGATGTAGATTCTTGTTTAATATCGTCAGTTTTAGCAAGTTTCATGTAGTAATCTATTGCGCTGTCTCCAATAACAAGTAGGTCCATCAATCTTTTAATCCTTTTAAAAAACTTACTACTTTTTCTTCGATGTTATGAGAACTCAATCCATATTTATCTTTTAGCTCTTTGTAGCTTCCTGACTCACCAAATTTATCATTCATACCAATTCTTAAAAGTGGGGTAGGAAGATTTTCCGAAAGAATCTCTACAACAGCACTACCCAAACCTCCTATTATTTGATGCTCTTCAACGGTAATAACTTTTCCTGTTTTTTTAGCAGACGTAAGAATAGTTTTTGTATCGAGAGGTTTTATAGTAGGGGATGAAATAACCTCAATCTCGATCTTGTATTTTGCCTTCAAATTCTTAGCAGCAACTAGTACCTCATGAATTATTGGGCCACAAGAAACTATGGTTACATCTTTTCCTTCCACTAAAATGTCAGCCTCACCTATTTTGAACGGGGTACCTTGTGTTGTGATTATTGGTGTTTCTGCTTTAGAAAATCTGATGTAGCAAGGCCCCTTTATTTTTACAGATTCTTCTATAGTTTTTTCAAGTTGAATGGAATCAATAGGATTAATAACCACCATGTTGGGAAGCACCCTCATGATAGAAATATCTTCTAAAGGTTGAGCACTAACTCCATCAGGACCATTTGAGAATCCAGTATGAGAGGCCGCAATTTTTACATTAGCTTTTGGATAGCAAATTGAAAGACGAATTTGATCCCAGTTTCGATAAGGATTAAAAGCTCCATGAGAAACTATGAATGGAATCTTTCCAGAGAAAGAAAGTCCTGCAGCAATGCCGGCCATGTTTTGCTCAGCAATGCCCACTTGGATGAACCTATCTCTGAATTCTGTAGCAAACTTACCTATTTTTATAGAGTTTTTCAGGTCTGCCGCAAGTACTACAACCTTGGGATTTTGCTTTCCAAGTTCCAAAAGTGCCTCTCCAAAGCTGTCTCTTTGAGAAGCTAATTTACATGATTTTCCTAGACAGTTTTCGTTTAGTTTAAGTTTTGAGTTAAGCATGGGCAGCTTTATGTTAATACTTATTCACATTCTTCAACCTTTTTAACACGATCAAAGGTTATATCCAGATCTGTTTTGGAAAGTGCAACAATATCAAGTGTTACATTTCTATCAGGATCTTCGTTACACTTGTCTCCGGCTTCCTTTTCTTCAAGTAGAACAATAAGTCTATTTTCTGTACTATCTTCATAGATTCTATCTATTTTTGTTCTGTGACCAGTCTCTTCATGAACTTCTGAGTTAACTGCCAAAATAATCTCTTTATCAAAGTTTATGCTTTCTCTAAGTTCTAAAAGCCCACTTTTATCAATGGCATTTAAGAAGTCGTTTAGTTCTTCTTGATTTTTAATTACTACTTTCTTTCTCTCAAGTTCAAAGTCATCATCTACGTAAACTAGGGTAGAGAATCCTTCTAACCTTCTCATTGTTGGTCCTCTATTAAACTTTGGGAGGGATATTTCGTCTTTTAGAAGGAAGTACCCAGCTCCAAATATTAACCCAACGATAATTACAAGAGGTATAAGACTTACATTTAATTGTGCTTTTTCTTTTTCATTCATAGACTTTTTAATTCCTTTAATGCTCTGGCAGCTTCTCTAGGATTAGGTGCTCTCCCGTGCCAGACGTAGTCATTCTCCATAAATTTTACACCTTTACCTAGTATCGTATGTGCAATTATAACAGTTGGACGTTGATTTACGGACTTTGCCATATTACACGCATTTATTATTTCTTCAATGTTGTGGCCATCTACTTCAATAACAAACCAGTTGAAACTTTCAAGTTTAGCTTTTAGATTTTCAATAGGCATTATGTCTTGAGTATTTCCATCACTTTGAATAGAGTTTCTATCAATGATCCAGGTTATGTTATTTAGTCCCTTGGAAGGGCAAAACATAGCAGCTTCCCAAACCTGTCCTTCATTTAATTCACCGTCTCCGGTCATAACGTATACTCTGTATGAATCACCGTCCATCTTTGCAGCCACAGCCATACCGACAGCTTGAGAAAGCCCTTGTCCTAAAGAACCACTAACATTTTCGATACCTGGAACGGATTGATATTTGGGGTGTCCTTGTAAATCAGAATTGAGCTTTCTTAATGTCCAAAGTTTTGATTTTGGAAAGAACCCTCTTTTAGCAAGAGTTGCGTACCAGATGGGACAGATATGTCCATTAGATAAAACAAATCTATCTCTGTTTTTAGCATTTGGAGATTTTGGGTTAATATTCAAAATCTGGAAGTAGAGAGCAGCAAAGATATCTGCAGTTCCAAGGGAACCACCAGTATGACCAGAACCTGACTCTAGTAACATGTCGATCACATCTTGTTTTAAATCGTTTGCTATCTTTTCAAGTCTTTTAATATCTTGGGGCATTAGATAGAGTATAAATTTAATAGATACTAATGACAAGAAAGTAAATTTGATTGTGACCTATAACGGTGGTAGTATATTCAATGGGTGTGTGGTTTTCGAGGGTACCAGGGACTAGAAAGAGCATCTCAACTGTCTCTCGATCTACACAACCACGATGACGGGAATTTCTTAATAGTTGTTTAAGTCTATAAAATAATCCGGGTGTTTCCCCTCAGGGGTTCATCAGGATAAAAATTAGAAAACAGCAACTAAATTAGAATTCCCGTTATTCTTTTGAATAGTTTGCTCACGTATTTTTCTATGATATAATGTGAAATTAGTCCCTGGTAGTGTTAGAAAGTTGAGAGGCAGTCTGGTATCCAGACAGCTGACCGAAAATTACAGTAGATGGATGTTGCGAGTGCTTTTGGTTTGTCGTCTCTGACCACGAATCAATATTAGTCCTAGCAGAACCACTCTACCAGGGATGCTCTTTACGAGTAACAGGGGTTGATATTTTAAGAAATTATTCAATCCCTGATTTCATTTTCCAGGGATTTTATATATGTGAGAACTTCTTCAGGGGAGTTACATATTTTAAACATATCTCTCTCACCTTTTTCAATTAGTAAGTTAGCCTGAAGCACGTCTAGAATGTTATCCCAGAAATTTCCAAATAGAATAATAGGTTTATTATCTGGTTCATGTATCCATGAGCTAATCCAAGTCATTCCAAACTCACTTAGTGTTCCGATACTCCCTTTGAATACAATATGAATGTCTGTGGTTTGAAGCATTACCTTTGTTCTATCAAAGTAGTCCATGGTTTTTACTTCCATATCAAAGTCATTTTCAGGATCTCTTCCCTCATAGTGTCTTTTAGGTTTACTTGGGTAATATGTTATAGCTAAAACCTTCCCACCGCCTGCGTGAGCGCCCTTTGTCGATGCCCTCATTACTCCCGGACCACCACCGTTGACTATTGTATACCCATTTTCAGCTAGTATTTTTGATGTATCAAAGGAATCTTTATATGGTTGATCATTTTTTTCCCATGCAGAGCCACCGAGGAAACAAACTGATAAGGGGGTTTTATTTTGTATGTTACTAAGTGTTGTTAATTCGTCCATGGGCAGTCCTTTGAAGTTCCAGAAGTTTTTCTTTTGGATCTTCAGAATTAAATATTGCCGAACCGACCACTATGTTGTCAACTCCAGAGTTTAGGATTTGGGGAAGAGTAGTATCGTTTACGCCTCCATCTAATTGGGTAAGTATGCCTGGATGCTTATGTTTAAACTCTTTAATCTTTTCTAATACTTCGGGAATAAAAGGATTTCCTTGTTTTCCAGGGATTACACCCATAAATTGAATGTAGTCGATGTAATCGATTAAAGGTTCTATTAAACTGAGAGGTTCTTCTGGATTTAAAGATACCCCTGTTAAATACCCAAGTCTTTTAATTTTTACAAACGTGTCTCTAAAATCTTTGGTATCTAGCACTTGAGTACAGACCTTGATCACACCATCTATTCTTCCCTCTCCTGAAGGTAAATAATCTAGGGGTTTTTCCACCATAAAATGTATTTCTAGAGGTGTTTCGTGCTTAACTTCTCCAAGCCTTTCTATTTCCAGAAAAGAAATACCTTCTACCTGTTTGTTGTCTGCTACATCAATTTGAATAGATTCAACCATTCCGTTGACAATTTCAATTTTTTTCTTTAATTCTTCAAATGTTTGTTCTAAAATTCCAGGAATAATCATATTTAAATCATATTATTAACTTTAGCTACTCTTCGAACATGCCTTTCCTTGTTACTAAATGGGGCATTAAGCCAGGTTTTAACAATTTCTATGGCTTCCTCGTGTGAAATGTAGTCAGAAGGAAGAGCTAAAACATTTGAATTATCGTCTTTTCTTGATGATTCGGCGTGTTTTATGTTGAAAGATAGGGCTGCTCTAATTCCCTTGAATTTGTTTGCTGCCATACTTACACCCACACCATTTCTACAAATTACAATTCCCATATTTTCTTTGTCTTCAAGAACTTTATCTACAAGTGGGGGAACAAAGTCAGGGTAGTCATCCTCAGGATCGAACTCACTTGGTCCGAGATCTGTTAATTCAGGAATATTCTCAACAATGTATTTTTTAAGTTCAAAGCCTCCATGATCTGATGTTATGTATATCATTTAAATTTATCCGACTTAATAAACAGAAAAGACGTCAGTAGAACCAGTATAGATATACCTTGGGCTACATTCAAGCTAAATATGCTCCAGGGTTCAATCTTTAGGTATTCTAAAAAGAATCTGACTATTGAATATCCAGCTAGGTATAACCAAAAGATACTTTTCTTTTTTCCTTTTTTCCAAAGATAGAAAAGAACTAGAAACAGACATATATTTAAAAGTCCCTCATATATGAATAGGGGATGAAATTTATTAAAAGCAATATATTTTAGAGGTCTGTTTTCTGGCTTTATATATATTCCCCAAGGTAAGTTAGTTGGTGGGCCATATATTTCTTGATTAAAGAAATTCCCAAGTCTTCCGATTGCCTGACCCAAAGGTAGAACCACGCCTGTTAGATTTAACCAGGGCATAACGTTCTGTTTTTTCGTTTTCAAATAAACTATTCCACCTAGACAACCTCCCGCAAGACCTCCCCAGATACCAAGACCCCCATTCCAGACCGCAAATATTTGATCCGGATTCGTAACATAGTAGGGTAAAAGATGAAGCACGTGGTATGCTCTTGCACCCAGTATCCCGCACAACACACTCCAAAACACCAGGCCCCATAAAATATTTCTATCATTTTTAGGGGTTAGCTTTTCTGCAATTAATGCACTAATAAAAATAGAAAATGAGATTATTATTCCGTAAAGATTCACTAAATAATATAAAGACAAAAAATTAAGATGAGAGTTAAGGCAGAAACATAGAAGATGATACCTTCTTTACTTGGTTTTGCTTTCATTGCCCAGAACCAATCATTGGTTTTTCCATCAAAGTACGCCTCTACTAGTCTATATATCGAGTTAGCAAATACACACAAGGTAAATGCTTTTATAAAGTACGAGGTAGAGGCGTAAGCCACAAAGATACATATTGGAGCAAGTATGGCCTGGAACAAAGCACTGTTTAGAGATCTATCTTTTACCTCGTATCTGTTTGTCTCAATAAAATCAATTAGAGATTTGTAATCTTTATGGTTAATATAAGCAACAACATTTTTAGAAAACTCTAGAGTTGGATCGAAGTAGGAGTAGAGTAGGTACTCTGAATCTAACACGAAGGTTCCCATAAAACACCCTATTATGGTGGAGATAATATCAATAGGGTTTCTAATAACTCCTTGAGCAAGTAAAACAATAGCAAGGGTAATAGATATTAAAAGAGGAATTTTATAAATAGAAATAATCTTTCTAAACATTGGTTAAATAATACAATCTCAGGACTTCAAGTGCCAGGTTCTTTCTTCTTTTCTTTTTTAAGTTCTCCAAGTTTCCACATAAAAAGCCTACCCTTAGTTGTTGCTTTAGGGGACGAAAGTACCGCTTCCCGGGCCGTCTCAAGCAGGTTTCTATCCTCTTCTTTAGCCAGCTTTATATATAAAGACCTATGTTTTGGATCATTTAGATCTTCTGCAAGTTGGTTTCCATAGGCCTGAAATTCGTGGCTACGTCTGTAGTCTCTTTTCAGACTTCTTTTATTTAAAATATCTGAAATCTTTTTAATGTTTGCCATTATTTCTTTTGGTTTTTATACATCTTTTGTATTTCAGAAAGCGTAGTTATCTGAGTAGGGGATCTATCTTTTCTAAAATTTAGAAGTCTAGGAAATCTAAGCGCATACCCAGCTGTATGAGATGGAGATTTACTAATTTCATCAGCACCTATTTCTACAACAATCTTAGGTTCAACGTAAACATCTGGTTTAAATAACTTATCTGATACTAGATTTTTTGGTTTTTCTTTTACCTTAAGCTTATCTGCGGCCTCTTTTAGCTTTATCCACTGGTTTTCAGTAAGTCCCGTTCCAATTTTTGAAATAGTCTTAAACTCCTCACTTTTTTCATCGTATATACCTACTAAAAACCCACCAATTCCAAATTGAGAGCGGTGTCCCTTACCATGGTAGTAACCTAAAATTACGCAATCTATACTATCATCAAGAAGTTTGTCATCTGCAATTTTGAGTTTTATCCAAGAGTACGATCTTGCTCCTGCTTGATAGCTATCTGTTGGGTTTTTTGCAATTAATCCTTCGAGACCTTTTTCTCGAGCTACCTCAAAATATTTTTCAAGCTTTTCAAACTCATCTGTCTCAATAAAGTCATCAACTACCATAATGTTTCCCTTTTTAATTACCTTGTTTAGAATTTCACGCCTCTCTCTGAGGTTTTTATCAATAAGGCTTTTTCCATTTAGATACAAGATATCAAAGATAAAGTATTTCAAAGGTACATCTTTTGCAGCTTCAGCAATATTGTATTTTCTTTTCCTTTGGATAGTTTCCTGGAAGGGGAGAAAGCTTCCAGTTTCTCTGTTATACCCAACCCCCTCTCCATCTAAGATTATTGATTCGGCGTCAATCTGCTCTTTTGCTGCCTCAACAATTTCAGGATACTGGTGAGTTGTTTCCTCTAGATTACGCGTGAAGGTTTTAATTAAATAGTCTGGTTTTTTTGTAGAAAAGAGTTCTTTTTGTCTGTCATCAAGTTTATGTTTTTTCTTTTTATCCATATGCAATTGAACTCTTGTTCCATCAAACTTAAACTCAGCCCAGACATTTGGTATTCTTTCCATTGCTTCTTCCATACCACTAACTCTTTGAGCCTTCTGAGAAAGAATTGGAACTCCGACTTCCATCTTTATATCAGAAAGGCCCCTCATTCCTTTTTCTTTAATCTTTTGAGTAACAAGACCAATGTCAGGCCTTATATTGTATGCAGCTTCTATGTCACCTTTTAGTTTCTTGTCTTTTAGAAGATTCGCAAGAGCAGCAATGATAGTTAGTTCAGTATAGCCAAGTCGAATAGTGCCTAAAATTATTCTAGTTGCGTACTTTGCAGACAGGGCATCTAGGTCCTTTAGAAGGGAAGATGTCTTTTGAATTTTAGTATCTTGAGAGCCCCCACCTTCTACAATAGCGATATCCGTAAGTTTGTCATATACCTCAGAGATACTCATATTTCCGTTAGCCCTGGACTTCTTTAATTCATAAACTACATCTCCTAAGTCTCCAGCACTTGCATACAGACTATCTAATTTCTGTCTCTTTTCAGGAAAAATATTTTCTAAAATTTTTAACATCAGCTTGTCTGCAATGTTAAATTTCACAGAATTAAATAGGGGACGAAGGTACCCTGATGCTAGATACATAGCTTTATCTGTTTCTTTAGGATCTAGGTCTGAAATGAGTTCAGTTAGAATATCAGTCATCTCAAGACGTTTTGTGGTCCCTTCTAATCTCTGGAGATACTTTGCAAAAGTATTGAACTTCATACGGTTATTATACTATTTGAGCTGGTATCTTGAGGACTTTGTACTACCAACTTTTTGAATAATATCTATATCTATCAGTTTCTTTAAATCTCTAAGCACCGTATCTTCTGATTTTTCTGGAAAAAGTTTACCGAAATCACTGTTTTGAAGTACCCCGTAATCTTGAAGATACTCAACAATTCTTTCCTGTCTTTTAGATACGCTTATCCTCCCAGTTGCTTTCGCTACCTTTGTGTCCTTTGCTAGTAACTTAATTTTTTGGGAAACAGTAGACACCTCACTTGCTAGTCCTTCTGTGAAGTAGTCTACCCACTCGGTAAAGTCAGGCTCTCTATTATCAAGGGAGTCTATTAACTGCTCATATTCATATTTTGTGTTGTTGTAATAGGATTCTAGAGAGATAAAACTTTTTAAAGAGTAGCCGGAGGTTTTCAGAAATAGATAAGTTGCTAAACAAGCAGTAATTTCATTTAGGTTTTCAAAAGGAGATACTAATTCAAGAGCACCTCGTATAATAGCAGCAGTAATAACAGGATGAGTATCTTTTGCATCAAGCCCACTTACCCAGTCAAATAGTTGGACAGTCTCAGCAAGTATTTCCTCTGGGTCAATCTTTCCTGGAAGTTTCTTATTTCTATAAACACCGTTTGTTGTTAAAGCTTTATTTATCTCTTTTAAATCTTCTTCAGTAATTTCCCCATCTTTTGAAAGAACCCCACAGGTATTTATAGCTTTTAGTATGTTTGATACTTGGATACTGGGGGAGGGTGATAAGCCGTCAATTGCAGATTTAATACTTTGAGGGTCAATACTTATCCCTAGCGATTTAGTAGATCCAGATATAATCCTGACTGTAGCTTCTTTTTTAAGTTGATCTTCCCAGGAGGGTAAGATAGTAGTATTTTCGATAATAGCTTTTGCATACTCTATGGTAGAAATGTTTTTAAGTGCCTTTGATGTAATTGTATATTCCGGTACGAACATAAATTCTAGTTAATTCTCGCACATTTCCCGCAGTAATGTAAATATGTCATTTGTTGCCAGGAAGTTTGATATAATCTGTACAATAAACAAAATACTAAGGAGGAATAATGTACGGGTTTTTTATCTCGCATGGTTACAACACTGACTCTTCAGGTAAGATTTCTAAGATTAAAGTCACTGTGGAAATAGACCCACTTGATACCAAACATATTACTTGGATGATAGCGGATCTTTTTCACAACGGAAGAAGGTTTAAATCTGTCGCTGGGGAAGAGGTAATCACTAAACATACTAACTTTTTGAACTATGAAGTATCAGACGCTGAGTCTGGAAGTATTCGTCAACGCGCATTAAGTAAGAGACTGGCGGAAGTTGTATTCGAGGGACCTTTTCCTGGAGACGGTCCTTACACCGCACGTGTTGAAATCTCAGATGGCCAAGGAGATTTAGTTATAATCAAGAACTAAAAAATAGACCTCCATTATTTAATAGATA
>JAHIRX010000045.1 GCA_018818485.1 Patescibacteria group bacterium | reverse complement strand
TTTATACATATTTTAAAAACTTTGGATTAGGTTCAAAAACTAGTATTGATCTTGAAGGTGAGGATGCAGGAATACTAAGAGATGTTGATGAGTGGACAGATATTGATTTAGCCACAGCTGCTTTTGGTCAGGGTGTTTCAACTACTCCTCTTCAACTATTAAATGCCTTTAATGTTATTGCAAACGGAGGTTATCTATTAGAGCCAAGGGTGATTGATAGGATTATTAGTAGTGATTGGGAAACGGATATTCCGACTAAAAATGTTAGAAGAGTGATCTCAAAAGAAACAGCGGATACTATGGTTGATCTTCTGGAAAAAGCAGCAGAAGGAGGAGAGGCCAAATATTTTATGTTAAACAATTATAGAGTAGCTGGAAAAACAGGTACGGCACAGATTCCAGAAGGGGGGAAGTATTCTCCAAATAGAACAAACGCCACATTTGTTGGGTTTTTAGCAGGTTCGAAAGAATTTAGTATGATTGTTAAGTTAGAAGAGCCTCAAGAGTCTGTTTATGCTGCTGAAACCGCTGCCCCTCTTTGGATGGATATTGCCAAAGAACTAGTCAAGTTTTATGGGTTAGTACCAGATAAGGGTTAGAGATCTGATTTAATACCAGCAACAGGTGGATCTACTTCAGTTACAAATGTTCCATTTAGCTTTGCATCTATATCACTGTGAAGTCTACTAAAATCGCCATCTCTTGGAACAAACACCCAAGCAGTGTATGAGCTTTCTGGATACATTCCAGGGTGATAAACATACTCATCTCCTATAACAAAAGATTCTGCAGAGTATATATTTCTGTCTTTATAAAAATCCCAAAGGTAATAAGTATCCCCAAGTGTAAGAGTAGTTTCCATATGTTGGGTAAGTAGATCATAAAACCCAGGAATATTATCTAAAGAAAATATACTTTCAGGTTGTTCTAAAGCATTGGCCATTCCCTGAAGTATTAAATGTTGCCTTTTTGCCCTCATTAAGTCACTTCCCTCGCCATTAGTTCCTTTTCTGCTTCTAGCAAAAGTTAGTGCCCTCATGCCATCCATTGTTTCTATACCCTCAGTAAATGAAATTGTTGTTATACCTGAGTCATCAAAGACAGGGAAAGTATAGTCAGAAAAACTTCTCTGAACTTCAACAGGAACTCCACCAAAAGCATCAACAAGCCAGATAAAACCATCAAAATCAATAGAGACTACTCCATCAACTACCTGTCCTGTAATTTTTTCAAAAGCATCTACAAGTGTATCTTCTCCATAAAGTATATTTAAGGCGTTAATTTTGTTGCCATTAATCCACAAGTCTCTAGGAACGGAGGTAAATAAAATTCGATTAGATACAATATCAGCAGAAATTAAAATCATAACATCAGTATTAAAACCACCCTGTCCGTTTGATCTTCTAACCCCACTAGTATCCCTACCAATAAGAAGAACATTAAGCCTATCTTTACCATTAAAAACTGACTCCTCTTTTAATTCTTCAATAGGACCCTTTTTTAATACTTTTAAATTGTAGTTACTTTCAAAAACCTCATTTCTAAGGTTCTGGGAATCAACATAAATATAAAGACTAATCCCAATTATTCCTATTAAAACTAAAATCACGATTAGTTTTTTAACCATGTGTTGAAGAATAACTTTTTGGGAAAATTAAGTCAACTTGTGCTTATTGAAGAAGTAATCGTAGTTGTGTAATATTTAAGCATGCCTAAAAAGATTTTATTCATAGAGGACGACGAAGGTTTTTTTAATATATTCTCTGTTCCTCTAAAAATGAAGGGATACGACGTAGTTCATGTATCTGACGGGGCTTTGGGGGTAGAGAAAGCTATTTCAGAAAAACCTGATTTGATTTTACTTGATATTGTACTTCCAGGCACCAGTGGTTTAGATATTTTAAAAGAATTAAGAGAAAGACCTGAATCCAAAGATGCTAAGATTGTGATGCTCACTAACTTTGGAAGTGACGAAAATATCAATAAAGCCATGGAATATGGTGCTAATGATTATCTAATGAAGTATAATATTGTGCCCTCAGAGCTGCCCGATAAAATTGCTATCCTAATGGGAGAGGCTTCTGGAGCAGGTATAAAAGTAACACAATAAGGCTTTTATATGAATGTCCAGATTATTTTAAACATTTTAGTAATAGTTGAGTCGCTACTTCTTCTTGTAATCTCTATCACTTTATTTAGAAAAACTTCCGATTTTAAAAAACTTAAAAAGTATGAAGAAGCTTTGATTATGTTTCAGGCTAATCAGAATGATGTTATACCGATGCTGGTGCATGAGCTTAGGGCCCCTCTTTCTGTAGTTAAAGGTGCTTCAGACCTTCTACTTAAAAGTACTGATGAAATGAATGCCGATCAAGTTAGGGATCTTTTGGCACAAATAAAATCTTCATCAGAAGGTTTACTAAAAATGGTGGGAGATATATTAGATGTTTCTAAGATGGAAGGTGGAAAGTTTCAAATTAGCAAAGTGTTTGGTAGCTTAGGAGGCTTACTGAAAGAGGAGTGTGCCTACTTTGAATCTTTAGCTAGGGTAAAAGAGGTATCTCTATCTTGTGCCACTGGTGAAAATATTCCCGAGTTTAGCTTTGATCCTGAAAGAGTAAAACAAGTAATGAGCAACCTTTTATCAAACGCTATCAAATTCACACCAAAAGGTGGGAGTGTAGAAGTTATTGCAAGACATGTAGATAGAATAGTAGAAGTTGTAGTAGAAGATACTGGAATTGGGGTTCCAGAAAAAGACCAGCCAAAGCTTTTCCATAAGTTTTTCCAAGCAGGTAATCAGGGGGGTGTAACACAGAAAGGCACTGGCCTTGGTTTGGTTATTACAAAAGGTATAGTTGAAGCACATGGAGGAAAGATTTGGTACGAAGATAACAAACCTAAAGGTGCGAAGTTCATATTCGCTCTTCCACTCAAGTAGCTCAAATGTTACCATTTTAACATGAGCAAGAAATCTGCCCACATTCTTAGATTTAAGGATATTAGAAGATATGATATTCCCTTGGTAGGTGGAAAAGGAGCTAACCTTGGAGAAATGATTAATGCGAAAATTCCCGTTCCTGATGGTTTTGTAGTTACAGCTAAAGCCTACTATGATTTTCTTAAATCCACGTCCCTAAAGAAAAAAATACTTACTGAGCTTCAAGGTCTTGACTATGAAGATTCAAAGGAACTCCAATCAGCTGCAAAGAAAATAAGAACAGCAATATTAGCTGCTGATATGCCTAAAGAATTGGCAGAAGAGATAAAGGAGGCCTACCACAAACTTAGTGGGGAAAACGACAAATACGTTGCTGTAAGATCATCTGCTACAGCTGAGGATCTTCCTGAAGCTTCCTTTGCAGGTCAGCAAGATACCCATCTTAATGTCAAAGGTTATAAAGAGGTAGTAAAACATGTGCAGAAGTGCTGGTCATCCCTCTTTACAGCTAGAGCTACTTATTATAGAGCTACAAATAAGTTTTCACATTTACAAGTTGGGATTGCCGTTCCTATACAGCTTATGATTCAGTCTGACTTTTCTGGGGTTATGTTTACCGTAAATCCTGTTACTAATAATCGTGGAGAGGTATCTGTTGAAGCAGCCTTTGGACTTGGTCAGCCTGTTGTTTCTGGGGAGCTTACCCCTGATCAGTACATAGTAAATAAAGAGAGTAAAAAGATAACAACAAGACAGATTGTTAGACAAACCTGGCAATTTACCAAAGCTGGTAAAGTACCAGTTTCCAAGAAATATCAAAAGAAACAAAAACTTACCAACAAACAGATAGTGGAACTTGCAAAGATTGGGATGAAACTAGAAGACCATTACAAACACCCACAGGATATTGAATGGGGAATTGAAAATAAAAAAATATACATTGTTCAGACAAGGCCTGTTACAACACTAGTTACTAAAACAGAAGAAGAATTCAAGATTGATCCTAAGAGTAAGGCAAAAGCTATTTTGGAAGGGTTATCAGCTTCTCCAGGTGTAGCATCTGGAAAAGTTCAAATTGTTGGAAAAGCAAGTGAAATAAATAAAGTAAAGGAAGGGGATATCTTGGTTGCAGAGATGACTAACCCTGATTATGTTCCTGCTATGAAGAGGGCTGCTGCTATTGTTACCGATCTTGGTGGAAGAACCTCTCATGCTGCCATTGTTAGTAGAGAGCTTGGTGTTCCTGCCGTTGTAGGTACCACGAATGCTACACAAATCCTTTCAAATAATGAGGTTATCACTGTAGATGGGGAAAGAGGTAAGGTTTATGAAAAAGACATTACTGTAGAGATAAAAGAAAGTGAAAAACCAAAGATTGATACATCAAAGATTAAAACAGCTACAAAAATATATCTAAATCTTGCAGAACCAGAACTTGCATTTGATATGGCTCAAAGAAATGTAGATGGAATTGGTCTTTTAAGAGCAGAATTTATTATTGCAAATATTGGGACTCACCCTAGAAAGTTTATTAAGGATGGAAAAAAGAAGGAGTTTATCGATAAGCTTGCAGAAGGAATGGCAAAGTTTGCAGAAGCATTTAACCCAAGACCTGTTGTTTACAGATTTAATGATTTTAAATCAAACGAATACGCAAATCTTAAGGGTGGTGCTGAGTTTGAGAAGGAAGAACCAAACCCAATGATAGGTTTTAGAGGCGTTTCTAGATATATAAAAGATGATGACGTATTCGAGATGGAAATCGCTGCAATAAAAAAGGTAAGAAACAAAATGGGATTTAAAAATCTTTGGGTGATGATGCCCTTTGTTAGAACAATTGATGAGTTAAGAGAAGTTAAGAAAATAGTGTCAGCAAATGGTTTAAGAAGGAGTGGTAGTTTTGAATTTTGGATGATGGTTGAGATTCCTTCAAATGTTATTTTACTTGATGAGTTTATTGATGAGGGAATCGATGGTGTTTCTATCGGCTCAAATGATTTAACAATGCTAACGCTAGGAGTTGATAGAGATAATGAAAGAGTAGCCCATGTATACAGTGAAATGGATCCCGCAGTACTTCAATCTTTAGAAAAGATAGCTACTACATGTAGAAGAAGAAAGATAAGATGTTCAATTTGTGGCCAGGCCCCATCAGTTTATCCTAAACTTGTTGAAATGCTTGTTGATTGGGGGGTAACTTCAGTTTCAGTAAGCCCTGATGTAATAGAAAAAACCAGAGAAATTGTATATGAAGCAGAGAAGAAAATTCTAGGTAGAGGGAAAGCAAAGAAAAAGGGGTGATATGCTGTGGCAAAGATTGAAACTATTTCAGCAAGAAAGATCTTAAACTCTCGGGGACAATGGACTATTGAAACAAAAGTAGTATTAGATGATGACTCTGTAGGTATTCAACCGGTTCCTAATGGCGCCTCTGAAGGTGAAAATGAAGCTGTTGATGTAGAAGTAGACAAGGCTATTGATATTGTTAATAACACCATTTCAGATGTGTTAGTGGGTAAAGATCCTTTCGATCAAAAAGAAATAGATAAAATATTGGTTGAAATGGACGGAACTCCAAATAAGTCTAGACTTGGTGGAAATAGCATTCTTTCAGTTTCTCTGGCAGTAGCAAAAGCTGCTGCGGATTCCGAGGAAATAGAGCTTTATGAGTATCTTTCAGAGCTTTACTCAGGGAAAGAAAAGAATGGTGATATCACATACCCAACTCCAATATTTAATGTTTTAAATGGTGGAAAACATGCCCAAAATAAACTTTCATTTCAAGAGTTCATGGTTATTCCTGCACTAAATACTCCTTTTGATAGGGCTTTAGAAATGGGAGTAAATATTTATCATAATTTAGAGGAACTATTAGTGGATGAAGACTTTGAAACAGCAGTTGGAGATGAAGGAGGTTTTGAACCTCAAGGTCTTTGTTGTGATGTAGCATTAGATTTTATTAAAAAAGCAGCAAATGTTCAGTATGACGTGGGAAATGATGTGTTTTTAGGAATGGATATAGCTGCTGGATCTTTTTATAAGGATGGAAAATACGATATAAACGAAGAAAATATTGAGCTTACTACAGAAGAATTAATGGAATACTACAATAGAATGCTTACAAAATATGAGTTGATATATATGGAAGATCCATTTTATGAAAAAGATCATAAAGGATGGTCAGATTTTTATAAAAGCTACTCAGATAGGTTAATGGTTGTTGCAGATGATTTAGTAGTTACAAATCCAGCTCTTTTGGCAGAAGCTATAAAGAAAAAGCTTGCTAATGCTGTGATAGTAAAACCAAACCAGGTAGGCACTTTAACCGAAACCTTTGAGTTCGTTAAACTCGCAAGAAAAGCAAAAATGAATGTTATTGTTTCTCACAGGAGTGGTGATAACGTAGATTCTTTCATTTCAGATCTAGCCTTAGCAGTTAGTGCAGACTTCATAAAGTCTGGAGCACCTGTAAGAGGCGAAAGAGTGGCAAAATACAATAGAATCTTAGAAGTATTCCAGGACCACTAATCCTTAATAGTGTAGGCAGCATAATCTTGTCCTAGAGGAGTTTCAACTTTTGCAGTTTGCTCATTACTTAATCCTTCAAAATATTTTCTAAAACATCTAATGGAGTTTCCATGACAGGAAATAGCAACATTGATGTTCTTTCCTTTGATTTGAGGAATTAGTTCATCACAAAATTCAGCAACTCTTTTGTAAACCATCTCAATACTTTCACCATTTGGAGGTATAAAATCCCAACTTCTTCTTATCTTTTTAAGTTTTTCCGGATCCTCTAGTTGGATATCTAATTTACTTTTTCCTGTGTAGTCCCCATAGGATCTTTCTTTTATTCTTTCGTCCATCTTAACCTCTAGATTTATTGCCTCTCTATTTTTTGATAGTGCAATTTTTAAAGTGTCGATCGCTCTTATCTGGGGGGAAGAAATTAACATATCAATCTTTTTATCTTTAAGTTTACCCGCAAGTACAAGTGCCTGTTTTTTACCGTTCTCAGTAAGTTTTGCCTCTCTCCAACCACTAAAAATGAATTGAGCGTTATCTTCAGTTTCTCCGTGTCTAAAGATATATAGAGTTGAAAACTCTTCTGACTCTTCTTTGGGAAGAGGATCCACCTTTTTGTATTTTAAAAGATCTTTAGCTTCGGTTATTTTAGTGTTTTCCTCTCCCCCAAACATTTTCTTGCGTTTTGTAAATCCCCATGCAAGTAGAACAGTAATACCTACCATTACAACAATCTGACCAATGCTTTCTCCTGTTTCTAGACCTGAGACCACAGACTTAGAAGCTGAAAGACCTGTGTATCCAAGATAAAGGTAACAAAGGTTACGAATGATGGTTCCTAAAAATGTAGTTACTAAGAATGTTTTAATGTTTAGTTTTATAAGACCACATGTTATTGAGATAGGAGAACTTGGTGCAACAGGGAGAGCTCTTAGAACAAACAAAACAACCTTATCTCTCCAACCACCGTTTAGGTATTTACCAATCTTTTCTATCTCTCCTTGAGTTACTCCGATGAATTTACCAAATTTTGAAAACAAGAAATCTTCTGCCTTGTCCGAAACGGTATAAAGGAGCCAACCACCTAGGGTTTTACTTATAGCACCAAGTAAAGCGATATAGAAAATATATGATAGAGGGTTATTTTGAGCTGCAGTAATACTACCTGCAGTTGTTAATACAAAAGGGGACGGAATGGGTGCAATTACCTCTTCTAAAAATGTACCAACAACGGTAAATACCTCAAGTGGAACTTGTAGTGAGAGCTTTTCAAGGTATTCAATTATCGGTAGAATCAGGTTTCCCATAGACAAGTCTAAGTCTACAGGAAGATTTTTTGTATGTTAAGCGTATCTTCGGATAATGCCTGTAACTACACCTTGAATAGTTAGTTGTTTTGAATCTACAATAATTGGGTCCATTTTATCGTTTGCAGGTTGAAGTCTTATCTTTCCACCTTTTTCTTTGTAGAAAATCTTAAGAGTAGCAAACTCATTATCAATTAAAGCTACTACCTTGTCCCCGTCATTTGCTGTTTCTTGCTGTTTTAGTACCACATAATCGCCATCTTCAATATGCTCGTTAATCATGGAGTCTCCCTTTACTTGAAGAACAAAACATCTTTTTGATTTAGAAACCATATCTGGAGATACCATAACAGTAGTAATTTCTTCTTCAAAAGCGTGGATAGGCTCACCTGCAACAATATACCCAACTAAAGGAAGTTCAATAGCACTTAAATTAGAATTAACATTGTTATCTACTATTTCAATGCCTCGGACCGCACCATCATATCGTTTAATAACGTTTTTTCTCTCTAGTGCTTGGAGATGTTCATGAACTGTAGCTAGTGAAGAAAGTCCCATTGCATCAGCTATTTCTTGTAAAGTAGGCGAGTAGCTATTTGATTGAATATACTGAGAGAGAAAGTCTAAAATTTGTTTTTGTTTTTTATAAAGAGTTACGGGGCTCATTTTTTATCCTCCTTAGGAAAATTTATGGTTTTTCTTCGCATTTTTATAGTACCGAAACTAAGGCGAAGATGTCAAGGGTTTTTGTGCTATTATCAAGAGGTATGTTTAAACTCCAATCTCCTTTTAAACCAACTGGAGATCAACCACAAGCTATAGATAAAATCACCAAAAATATTGAAATTGGTAAGAAAGACCAGGTGCTTTTAGGTGTAACAGGGTCAGGAAAAACATTTGTAATGGCAAATGTGATAGAGAATCTAAATAGACCTACTCTTGTTATCTCTCACAACAAAACATTAGCTGCTCAGCTTTATCAAGAATTTAGAGAGTTCTTTCCAGAAAATGCAGTTGAGTATTTTGTTAGTTATTATGACTACTACCAACCAGAAAGCTATATTCCATCTACAGATACTTATATCGAAAAAGATGCAGCTATAAATGAGAAGATAGAAAAACTTAGACTATCTACCACAACTTCTCTTCTAACAAGAAAAGATGTAATAGTGGTAGCTTCAGTTTCTTGTATTTATAACTTAGGTTCTCCTGCTGAATATGGGAAAGTGGTAATTGAATTAAGAAAAGGAATGAAGTTAAGATTACCCGATCTTTTGAAAAGACTATCTCAGACTCACTATGAAAGATCAGATTATAATTTTGTTAGAGGGAGTTACAGAGTTACAGGGGATGTAGTTGATATTTACCTAGCGTATCGAGACTATGCAGTTAGGTTAGAGGTGTTTAATGATATTTTACAAAATGTTATATATATTGATCCTCTAACTGGAGAAACTATTCAACCTAACGGAGTATACGATCCAGAGTTTGTGCTAATTTACCCAGCAAAGCACTATATTACTCCTGAAGAGAAGGTAAAAAGTGTGGTAGGTGAGATTCAAAGGGATTTAGAAATTAGACTTAAGGAACTTAAGGATGATGGAAAACAGATTGAGGCGTACAGACTAAACCAGAAAACAAATTATGACCTGGAAATGATTCAGGAGCTTGGATATTGCAAGGGAATAGAAAACTACTCAAGATACTTTGATGGAAGAAAAGAAGGGGAAGCCCCTTACTCACTTTTAGAATACTTTCCAAAAGATTTCTTATTAGTAATTGATGAGTCTCATATTACAGTTCCACAGATTAGAGGAATGTTTAATGGAGATAAATCTAGGAAACAAACCTTAATAGACTACGGATTTAGACTTCCATCAGCTCTAGATAATAGACCTCTTAACTTTGATGAATTTATGGAAAGAAGGGGATACACAACTTATGCTAGTGCTACGCCTTCAGAATGGGAAGTTATCCAGAGTAAAAAAGAAGTTACAGAACTCCTGGTGAGACCTACTGGAATTATTGATCCAGAGATAACAATTCTACCCTCAAAAGGCCAGGTTCAAGATTTAGAAAACAGAATAAAAGAAAAAGTAGAAAAAGGGCAAAGAGTTTTAGTTACTACATTAACAAAGAAGATGGCGGAGGAGTTAGCAGCTTATCTAAAGGATAAAGATATGAAGGTAACTTACCTCCATTCAGATATTGCAACACTAGAAAGAACAGATATTTTAGATGATCTAAGAAAAGGAGAATATGACGTTTTAGTTGGAATAAATCTGCTAAGAGAGGGTTTAGATCTTCCAGAAGTATCTTTAGTTGCAATCCTAGATGCAGATAAAGAAGGATTTTTAAGAAGTGACACCTCCCTCATCCAAGTTATGGGAAGAGCAGCAAGACATATTCAAGGAGAAGTTATTATGTACGCAGATAACATCACAGGAAGTATGAAAAGAGCTATTGTTGAGGTTGAAAGAAGAAGAGATATTCAGATTGAATACAATGAAAAATACAAGATTACTCCAGAACAAATTGTTAAGCCTATAAGAGAGAAATTAATTGATGAAGAACTTGAAGAACAGCTTAAAGGTAAAAAAGATGAGTGGCAGGATATTGACTATAAACAACTACCTCCAACAGAACTTAATAAAGAAATAAAAAAGCTTGAAAAACTTATGAAGTTAGAGGCAGAAGAATTAAACTTTGAAAAGGCAGCTCTAATTAGGGATAAGGTAAGAGATTTAAAAAAAATGTAAATTACCATTTACGTACCTCACTTTCGATTGACATCTTAGTTAATTTAGATATATTAAACCAAATCCTGTCCAAGTCTTTTCTATGCCTTTTATTAATAATGTATCAAAACTTATAAAGAATATTGGATTTATTATTATTTTTCCATTTGAGAAGATTCTTGTAATCACTCCAAAAATCTACAAAGCTGTTAAAAAAGAAATCTCTACATCAGTTAAGGCCCTAAAGAATAAGAAAATTAAGGGTAAGAAGTCCAAGAAGATCAAAAAAAAGACTAAAATAGTACCCAGAAAGAAAGTAGACAGGTTTAAAAACATTAGAAAAATAATTCCTTCTATTAAGAAGAAATGGAAAGTGTTTCTAGGTAATCTTAAGACGAGACTTTCTAAGATATTAAATTTAAAGCCATACTTTGTAGGAGCACTTATTAGTGTAGTTTTTATATTCACCCCTCTTGAAATTTATAGATGGTTTAGAGAACTACCAACACCTGGCTCACTTGTTACAAAAGCAAATCAAAGCTCTACGAGAATATTGGATAGAAATGGAAAGCTACTATATGAAATATATGTAGATAAAAAATACAATCCCATAAGTCTGGATGAAGTTCCACTTCATGTTATTCAATCTACGATTGCTGTTGAGGATGATAAGTTTTATAGTCACTGGGGAATTCGTTTAGATAGTGTTATCAGGGCAGCAAAGAACAATTTTTTTGGTGGAAATTTACAAGGGGGATCTACAATTACTCAGCAGTTAATTAAAAATGTACTCCTTTCTCCTGAGAGAACTGTTTCGAGGAAGATAAAAGAAGCAGTTTTAGCACTACTTGTAGAAGTTAAATACTCTAAGTCACAAATCCTAGAAATGTATTTAAACAACGTGCCTTATGGGGGTACTTCGTGGGGTATTCAATCAGCAGCACAAAAATATTTCGGGAAAAACGTCTGGGAATTAAATATTGCAGAATCAACCTTATTAGCAGGACTTCCTTCATCACCCACAAGCTACTCGCCAATTACTGATCTTGAAAAAGCAAAAGAAAGGCAAAGATATGTTCTGGATAGAATGGTAGAAACAAGATATATCTCAAAAGAGGAAGTAGATGAAGCATTTGATATGGAACTTAATTTTATTGACCAAGTAGAGTTTATTAGAGCTCCTCATTTTGTAATCTATGTTAGAGGGTTACTTGAGAAAGAATATGGTAAGAGATTTGTTGAGTTAGGAGATTTAACGATTACTACTACTCTAGATTTAGAACTTCATGATAAGGTTCAAGAGATTGTAAAAGAAGAGGTAGGGAAAAACTCATATCTCGGTTTTTCAAATGGAGCCGCGGTAGTTTTAGATTCAAAAAACTCAGAAATATTAGCTTATGTTGGGTCAGTTGATTATTTTCAAGAGGGTTGGGGAGCCTTTGATGTGGTAACAGGTTATAGGCAACCTGGATCATCTATAAAACCTGTCACATACGCACTAGCTTTAAGCAGAAACTATACGCCAGCCACAATAATTGATGATTCTGCAATTACCTATAAAGTAGAAGGTCAAAAACCATATACTCCAGTAAATTACGATGGTAAGTTTCATGGAAAAGTAACCGTGCGCCAAGCCTTAGCTAATTCTTACAATGTTCCGGCTGTAAAGGTCGCTAGTAGTGTAGGTCCAGATAATATTGTAGACCTTGGACATAAAATGGGGCTTTCAAACTGGAAAATAGATGGTTCTTATGGTCTATCAGTTACCTTAGGAGGTAAGGAGGTAAGGTTGTTGGATCACACAAATGTGTTCGGGACTTTATCTAGAAATGGGATATATAAAGAAACAACCCCGATCTTAAGCGTGAAAGACTCAAAAGGATACGAGATATATAAAGATAGAAGAGAAGATAGTCAGGTTTTGAGTAGTGAGGTTTCTTATTTAATATGGCACATTCTTTCTGATAATGTGGCAAGAACACCAGCCTTTGGTTCTGGTAGTTCTCTTGTGATCCCTGGTTATAAGGTTGCTGTAAAAACAGGAACCACAGATAATATAAAGGATAATTGGACTCTGGGGTATACCCCATCTTATGTAGTAGGTGTTTGGGTTGGAAATAACGATGGTACTCCTATGAATAGATACCTCGCATCAGGTTTAACAGGAGCTGCGCCTATATGGAATAAAATAATGACAGAAGTTTTAGATGGAAAGCCAAATGAAGTTTATGAGAAGCTTGGAGATATTTTTGTAAAATATGATGAGAAATGTGGTGTTTCTGAAGTTTTCATAAAAGGAACATTTGTTCCTGAGACTTTGTGTATTGAAAAAGAGGAAGATGAAGATGGGGGTAAAGATGATGACGATTGACTTAATATTTACCTTATAGTATAATAGCGATGTAAAGTTAAATAGAAGGAGTACTGCTTAAAAGCCGTCTCTCTGGCTTTATTTTATTTAGAACATTGAAAATATAAAGGAAGTCGTAGGCAACTTGGGGTTAACCACTTAGCCTCAGATTGCCTGCGATTTCATTGGCGGATGATTCGTAGAGAATTCCAAATGTGTCTGTAAAGGTTTAACCTTCTCGACACAACTAAATAAGGGTTTAACCCTAAGGAGAAAACAATGACTTTATTTTCACGTGTGTTTGGAGATGCTTATGACGACAGGTGGTGGATGTATATTATTCTCATCTGTAGTCTAATCGCAGCGCCTGCAACTACTTATGCGCTATCTAATTACGGTCTTCTCGGCTGGCCTTCTAACGAAACACCTGAAGAGAACTTTTATGTTTTATTGTTCTTTTTAGGTTCGTGGTTAGGACTGGTGGTAAGTTTTATTAGACCCATTTGGATGTTTTTAGTAAACACAAAGTGGGTTCGGTGCTACGCCAAGGAAGCTAAAGAAGAGGACATCAGTTACCAATCTGGTGTCTTAATCAGGTCCGCAAAGCGCGGTGCTAAATTGAGCTCTCCCGCAAAGTTTCTTCTGCGTGCAGTACAAAAGTATGCAGGAGAAAGTCTTCTGTTTGACAGGAGACTAAGAAAAGCTAATTCTCTAGCCTTTGATGCGTGCAAAGTTGAAGGTTTTGAAGGTGGGATAGAGATATTTCCCATTCCTTACTCCGGGGCTGTGAAAAGTCTTCGTTTGATGGTGATAATACCCGGTTTGGATGGAAGTGAGAAGTTCGATAGGAAGATTTCCTAACAGATTTGGGAGCCGCCACTCTCATTTCTTAAAAAAATTATGCGAGTTATTTCGGCAGCCTTTACGGCACCGTTTAACTCGTTTCTTTTTTTCTATACCCAAATAAAACCCGTAGACAGATATATTCATGTTATGTATACTTAGTAAGCTAATCCTTCGGTGTTTGTTTTTTAAACACACGGGAAAAATTTGTATGGAAAAGAATTCTTTAAATCATATTTTAGTTAGAGGTGCTAACCAACATAATCTTAAAAACGTTAATTTAGATATTCCTAAGAATAAAATGGTTGTATTTACTGGTGTTTCTGGATCAGGTAAGTCATCTCTTGCAATGGACACTATCTATGCTGAAGGTCAGAGGAGATATGTTGAGAGTCTTTCTGCATATGCTAGACAGTTCTTAGGGGTGATGGATAAGCCAGATGTTGAAAAGATTGAAGGTCTTTCTCCTGCTATTGCTATTGACCAAAAAACTACAAGTAAAAATCCTAGATCTACAGTTGGAACTATAACTGAAGTTTATGATTTTCTTAGACTATTATATGCTCGTATTGGACACCCTCACTGTCCTAAGTGTGGAAGAGAGATTCAAAGACAATCTGCAGCGGAAATATCCCAAAAGATTATTGAAACTGTGATAGAAGAAAAAGATTTTAATACCGAACGTGGTGTCCGTTTTATAGTATTTTCTCCAATTATTAAAGATAGGAAAGGTGAGCACTCTAATTTATTTGAAAATCTAAAAAAACAAGGAATTATTAGAGCAAGAATTGATGGTGATGTTAGAGGTTTAGACGAAGATTTTAATTTAATAAAGACAAATAAACATACTATAGATGCACTTGTTTCAAGACATATTGTTAGCAAGAAGAAACTTAAGGATGAAAAAGGTAGAAAGGAGCTAGAGAGTTGGATATTTCAATCTGTAGAAACAGCATTAAGAATGAGTAATGGGAATGTGGTGGTTACTGTTGTTAAAGACAAAACCTTTGACTTTGAAGATACTCCTAAAGATTTTGAAGACCACCTATTTTCAGAAAACTTCGCGTGCCCTGTGTGTAACATCTCTCTTCCTGAGATAGAACCTAGGACCTTTTCATTCAACTCTCCCCATGGAGCCTGTCCCCTGTGTGATGGTATTGGAACTGAATTAAAGATTGAAGAAGACATGTTAATTAATCCAAGACTTTCAATATCAGAAGGTGGGGTACTACCTTGGACTAGGCTTTTTGAGCATATTACTTGGACATCTAGAGTTATAAAGGCAGTCGCTGATGATTATGGTTTTTCAATAGATACACCTATTGGGGAGCTTAAGAAGGAGCATAAGGATATTCTTTTGTACGGAGCGGGTAAGAAAAAATTCAGAGTTGTTTATAGAAATCAGGAAGGTGCTAAGAGAGACTTTGATGCTGGGTTTGAAGGAGTTATTCCAAATCTTGCAAGAAGGCACAGGGAAACAGACTCTGACTATATCCGTAATGAAATTGAAAAATATATGATTAAAGAAGAGTGCCCTGAGTGTAAAGGTGCAAGACTTAGAACAGGGTCACTTTCAGTAGTTTTGGATGGGTTTAATGTTTCAGAAGTTGCTGATTTCTCTATCACTAAAGTACAGGAGTGGTTTAGAGACCTTCCAGATAAGCTTACAGAAAGGGAAAATCAGATCGCTGTAACTATTTTAAAAGAAATAAACTATAGAGTTAAGTTTTTAGTAGATGTTGGTCTAGGGTATCTAACTTTAAGTAGAGCCTCAGCAGAACTTTCTGGTGGAGAAGCTCAAAGAATTAGGCTTGCATCTCAAATTGGATCTGGTCTTTCTGGAGTTTTGTATGTTTTAGACGAGCCTTCTTTAGGTCTTCATCAAAAGGATCAGGGGAAACTTATTAAAACCCTTCACCATCTTAGAGGTTTAGGAAATACAATCTTAGTTGTAGAACATGACTCAGAAACCATGTTTGAAAGTGACTATATCTTCGATTTTGGACCTGGTGCTGGAGACCATGGTGGGAAGATTATTGCAGAAGGTACTCCTGAGGAAATAATGAAGAATGAAAACTCATTAACTGGAAAGTATCTTTCTGGAAAGCTTATTGTAGGAAGTAACGGAATAAAAAAGCAGAAAGCTCTTGAAGAGCTTCTGGAGCAGGAAACTAATCATAAAGTACATAAAAAAGTTGGTGGAAAGAAATTAATATTAAAGGGAGCAGAAGGTAGAAACTTAAAAGGAGTTGATTTAAATATTCCCCTTGGGAAATTTACTTGTGTTACAGGTGTTTCAGGATCAGGGAAGTCTACTATAGTTATGGATACCCTGTATCAGGGTTTAAGACAAGAATACGGTCTTAAGATTGAGGAAAAACCCCAACCATTTAAATCTATTGAAGGAGTAGAAAGTATCTCTAACGTTATCGCTATTGACCAGAGTCCTATTGGAAGAACACCTAAGTCAAACCCAGCAACATACACAAAAGTATTTGATTTTATAAGAACTTTGTACTCTCAGACACATGAAGCAAGGCTTAGAGGGTATAAGCCAGGAAGATTTAGCTTTAATGTTAAGGGAGGAAGATGTGAAGCATGTAGAGGAGAGGGTCAGATTAAGATTGAAATGCAGTTTATGCCTGATGTTTATGTTAAGTGTGATGTGTGTAATGGAAAAAGATATAACGATGAGGCACTAGAGGTTGAATACAAAGATAAAAACATCGCACACGTATTAGATTTAACTGTTGAAGATGCACTTGAATTTTTTGCCAATGTTCCAAGAATTAGAAGTAAGCTTCAAACCCTCTATGATGTTGGTCTTGGCTATATAAAACTTGGTCAACCCGCACCAACTTTATCTGGTGGTGAAGCACAAAGGGTAAAGCTTGGACTGGAGTTATCAAAAAGATCTACAGGCAGTACTTTGTATATCTTAGATGAGCCTACAACAGGTCTTCACTTTGCAGATTTAGAAAACTTAATCTCTATCTGTAAAAGACTAACTGCAAGAGGAAATACAGTTGTTATGATTGAACATAACTTAGATGTTATTAATAACTGTGATTGGGTTATTGATCTTGGACCTGAGGGTGGGGAAGAAGGTGGGGAAATCTTGTTTGAAGGAACCCTTTTAGATCTTAAATCTGCTAAAAATTCGTATACTGCCGATGCGATAAGAAAGTACAAAAAATAAAAAGGATTTTAAAATAAAAATCCTTTTTCTCACTTTTCCTTTCCTTTTTTAAAATTATCTAAGTACCCCGATATTGTTCGTGTTGAGCTGCAACAGACTTCTGCATCTATTCCCCTAGATGTAGCCATGTTAATAACCTTTTGTATATCTACCACACTCCCTACTGTAATAAATATAACTTCGTTTGGACGGCCTTCGCACTTTTCAACAAGTCTTTCAGCCGATCTTACAGTCTTTTCTTCTGGACTCAGCTTTCTCTTAGCCATTATTACTCCTTCACTTTTGTGCCATTATATCAGAATTATAGGTCTACAGAATACTTATTGTGATTGATATCCTCAAAAGCAATATTTCTTAGGTTTTTTGATAAATAAAGTGTAGTAGAAGCTCCTGGAGGTAAGGTTTTTCCTTCTAAGTTGTATACAAACACCCCACTATTATTAGTTATTTTATATTTCTCGTTACCTTTTATTAATTCAACTATATTTAAATTTAGCTTTTTCTTTATTTCTAAAGAGGGTTTGAAACTTCCCTCACTGTTTTGTTGTGAAAGTTCTACATCAACTAGTTTTTCATCGTCAGAAAATCTATAAGCACCAGCAGGATAAGGGTATTCTGAGTCAATCCCTTTTATTACAAATGTAAAATGATTTGTATCAAGCTTTGTGAAGTAGTCTATTCCAGATGTTGATCCCCAAGTTGGGTCTACTTGAATCCAGCCATAAAATGGATCATAAAATTCGGCCCATGAGTGCAATACATCCCCACCTTGAAGGTTAATGGAAAGAGGTTTATCTAATTCGTTGTTTGTGAAGGCGTACCCGTTCACTTCTCTTGCTGGTATCCCCATGGCTCTTGTTAGTGTCACAAAAAGATCAGTAAATTCCATACATGTCCACTGCCCTTTTTGAGTAAGAGCAACCTCAGCACCATGTCTTTCAACCGGTCCTTCTTCTAAAGCCTTAAAATCATAAGTTAGATTTTGTATAACATAGTTATAAACCTTTTGAGCATTTTTAATGGTATTTAAATTAGTATCTTTAAGTTCTGAAGCTGCCTTTTGAATATTTGGGGAATTTACCTGCCAAAATTTTTCTTCGCCAGTATATTTTCTAATCAAATCTGAAGGAATACTCTGAGTTTCTCTTCCAAAGTCTGGGTTTATTTGCTTTCCAGATATTTTAGCGATACCAGTAACACTTATTTCAAGTTTCTTTTTTGGTCCTAATATATACCAAGCAATGGTATTTCCATCCTCATCAGTTTTTAACCTTTTTGGTTTAGGTTCAATCTGAAGGTAGTTCACTTGTTGAACCTCTTCTATATCGGGGGGCAAGGAGATCTCTCTTATTAGAGGAAGAATGGATGTGTTTTCTAACTGATATTTAAGTTTAAAATTAAGTGATTGATATTCTCCAAAGGCTGCTGTTATCCCGTTTTCTACAAAGGTCTCTTTTGTTAAATAGTAGGCGTTCTTTTTTTCTTCAGCTCTTTCAATAACTGGAGTAGGGGATAGGTATATTTTTGGTCCAAAATCTTCGGGAATCAGAAGTTTCACATTATAAAGAGTAGTAGTTTCTGGAATTTGAATGCGCGGAATATAAATATTCCAAATCTTTCCAGTCTTTTTTGCAATATCTGTGGTTTTATATGTGAAACTTATATAATTTTGTCTTCCCTCTCCTATGGCATAATTATTTATTATTACAGAGATTAAAGTTTCATCTTCTCTAGTTTCGATAATTGCTTCAGAGGATTCCCCGTTTGTAACTGCTTCAACGTCGTAAATTGCCATGTGCTTGGCTGTAAAAGAGTAGTTTGTTGGTACGTAATCATTTTTTAGATTAGTAATGGTAGTTCTTTGTGTAACCTGAGTCTCACCTGATTCTAAAACATCATATTCTAGATCATAGTTTATAGAAAATTGATTGTTTTCAGATGCTAGTACTTTGGTGGGTATTAGCAGAAGGCTAAACAACAATATTCTAAGGAAATTCCTCATGTTTCAAATGCTACAATAAGTTTGTGGAAAAGGAAAGTTTAAAAGAAATTGTTAAAGGTTTACCAAGACTTCCCGGCGTATATATTTTTAAAAATAAAACCGGGAGAGTTTTGTATGTTGGTAAAGCTAAAGACCTTAGAAGTCGGGTGGGATCATACTTTAGTTTAAGTTTAGATGATTCATCTAAAACTTTTGCATTAGTTTCTAAAATTAACGACATTGAACATATAGATGTAGAATCTGAGTTTGAAGCCCTCATTCTAGAAGCAGAATTAATAAAAAGGTATAGACCAAAATACAATATAGTTTTAAAAGACGATAAGTCACATATCTATATCGTTATTAGAAATGAAAAAGTTATTCTTGATGGTAAAAAAGTTAGTGTTTCTCTAGTTACAACAGCTAGAAAAACCCAACTATTACCAAAAGATGTAATTTTTGGTCCTTTTCCAAACGGAAGTGTAGTAAAACAAGTTATGAGAGTTATCAGAAGAATATTCATGTTTAGAGATTGTTCTACTACTAAGTTTGCACGTTATCACAAGATAGAAAACCCATGCTTATTTGGTCATATAAATGTGTGTTTAGCTCCCTGTGTAAGTTATTCAGAAGAAAATCTAAAAGAATACAAAGATAATATTAATAAAATAAAAAAGCTTTTATCAGGAGGTACTTCAAAATTGATTAATAGTGTAAAAAAGGAGATGGAGAAAGCTTCCAAGGAAAAGGATTATGAAAAAGCAGCTAAATTTAGAGATCTTCTTCAAAATTTTTATTATCTTCAAACAGATTTTAGAAGTCCAGAAAGTTATATTGATAATCCCTATCTTTTAGAAGACCTGAGTAAAAAAGCTTTGGTGGAGATAAAAAAGGCCTTGCCTATTGTCGGATGCATCCCTCAAAGAATCGAGTGCTATGATATCTCAAATGTTTCAGGAAAAGAGGCTACTGGTTCTATGGTTGTGGCAACAGAAGGAAAGATAAATAAAGAGGAATACAAAAGATTTAAAGTTAAGTTCAAATCAAAACCAGACGATTTTGCCATGATGTATGAGGTTTTGTATAGAAGATTTAAAAGGAAGAAGGATGGTTGGAAAGTTTCTGATCTTGTGGTTCTGGATGGAGGAAAACCTCAGGTATCCGCCGCACTTGAGGCTATGAAAGATCTTGATATTTATGTCCCAGTTGTAGGCTTGGCTAAGAAGGAAGAAATACTTATCTTTAAGGATGGGGATGTGTTCAGAGAAGTCAAACTATCAAAAGATAACGAAGGTTTAAGGCTATTAATACAACTTAGAGATGAAGCACACAGGTTTGCTCAAAGATACCACCATCTTCTAAGAAAGAAGGCTCTTGGGGTATAATTAACCCATGAAAAAGATTCTCAGGACACTTATCTTTACGGCACTTGCACTAGAGGCATCCAGACAAGTTATTGGTGCTTTTGATTACGGGTCTGATAGTTTTAAATCGGTTGTGCTGCTGGTTTTAGGACTTTCCCTACTTTATTTCTTTTTGAAACCACTAATTTCCATAGTTTCTCTACCAACAAGGGGTCTTCCCTTTGTTTTTTTAACCTTTGCAATGACTGTTATAGTAATTTATGTGTCTACCCTTTTTGTTCCAGGTTTTAGTATTCACTCATCTACTGTTTCTGGCCTTGTGATTTTAGGCTTTTCTTTTCCTTCATATGATTTGACAAGTCTTCAGGCTATGGTATTTTCTTCTCTGGTAACTTCTTTAACGTATACATTTTTAGAAAGCCTTTGTACTAAAAGATGAACTTACTTACAGTAGCTAAAACATTTCAGATAGTTATTGCTGTTCTTTTGATTCTTCTAACTTTAATTCAATCAAAAGGCACGGGTTTAACCTCTGGTCTAAAGAGTTCCTTTTCAGCATATAGATCATTAAGGGGTGTAGAAAAGATAGTATTTATTCTTACAATTATTTGCGGCGTTTTACTTGTAGCCAATTCTATATTTATTCTTCTTTTATCATAATTATGTCATCAACCTTTATTGAAGGATCAACCCCACTAACAGGGGATATTACTGTTTCG
Source organism: Patescibacteria group bacterium (assembly GCA_018818485.1). GTDB lineage: Bacteria > Patescibacteriota > WWE3 > UBA101185 > UBA10185 > JAHIRX01. Next base: position 3,856 of record JAHIRX010000045.1, on the reverse strand, counting down.
GGATCAAAAAACTCATCTTTAAAACTGATTGTCGCTGCTATGTTTTCAAACCAAGACGTGGTTTTGGAAAATGTACCTAGAATCAAAGTAATTGAAGATGATCTTGAAATTATTAGAAGTTTAGGGGGGAGTGCAGAATGGGCAGGAGACACCTTAATACTTAATGGGGCAGGACTTTCAAGTAGTGAAATTAGGTATGAACTTGGATCAAGACTAAGAACAGCGGTTCTGCTTTCTGGCCCTCTTCTTTTTAGATTTGGAAAGGCCTCTATTCCTAAGTTTAACTCAGAAATTTATGTTGCAGGACCGATAAATAGGTTGGTAGATACATGGAAAACTCTTGGAGTAGAAGTTAAAGAAGACGATAGATACTATCATTTAAACGCAGAGAATATGGCCTCTTCAACAGTTGTATTTAAAACATCTACTCACATGGGAACAGACAACGCTATACTTTGCTCTCTCTTTTTAGACGGAGAAACCATTATTGCTAATGCATCTGAGGAAGCAGAGATTGAGGATTTGATACTAATGGTTAACCAAATGGGAGGAAACGTGGAAAGAGTTGAACCGAGAAAGATACAAGTTATTGGCACAAATATATTTAAAGACGCTAAATTTAGTGTTTTAGGAGATAAAACAGAGGCAGCTATTTTTGCGTCTGCTGCGATACTGACAAATGGGAATGTAACGATAAAAGGAATAAAAAAGGAGACTTTAATTCCATTTGTTAACTTTTTAAATAAGATTGATGCAAAATTTGAGATTTGTGAAAATGAACTTAAAGTATGGAGGCATGAGGAAGAGTTGATACCAGCTCAGGTGGAGATTGCCCCTACTCCTGGTTTTGTTCCAGACTGGCAATCTTTAGCTACTATTATATTAACTCAAGCTGGTGGTGAGAGCTTAGTTCATGACACCGTATATACCAATAGATTTAGTTATGTTATTGATCTAAACAGAATGGGTGCAAAGATTAGTAATATTAAACCCACAGAAGTTGACTTAATACCAGTAATAAGTGAAGACTCCTATGATTTTGAGGTGCAGGGTGAACCAAAAAGTGTTGTAAAGATCGAGGGACCCACAAGATTAAAAGGAGAAAAGCTAAATATTGGTAGTTTCATAAATGGTCCTGTGCTTGTTTTAGCTGCTTTGTGTGCAGAGGGAAAAAGTGAGATTATAGGGATGGAACATATTGAAAAGTACTTGGCTGGTTTTTCAGACAAACTTAAGTCTTTAGGAGCAAAAATATGGGAACAGTAGGATTACTGCTAGATTTAATATATTTATTTTTAGGTTTTATTATCTCTTTGGTTCTGTACCCTTTTTGGATCAACTTTGTTTATAAGTTTAATCTTGGAGAAAGTGTAAGAGGAGATTCGCCTAAGACTCATAGAAGGAAAGAAGGAACACCCACTATGGGAGGTTTAGTTTTTGTTTTTTCAGTAGCTTTAGTTAGTTTTATTTTCAATCGTTCTAGAACTCAGACGCTCTTTCCACTTTTTGTTGCAACTCTAGCTGGTTTTTTGGGAATACTTGAAGATTTCACAAAGGTATACAAGAAGTCAGGCTTGCCTGGTTTTCTTGAGTATCACCTAGCAGGACTTTTTAAGAAGAGGTCGAAGGGAACGGGTATTTTCTCTAGAATATTTAATTCATTTAAAGAGTTTTCACGAAAAGTTGGTAGTTCTGAATCAAGTGGTATCCAGACATATCAGAAATTTATTTTTCAGGGTATCATTGCTGGATTTGTGTCTTATTGGGCATATTTTAAACTTGGTTGGGACTATATCTGGTTTCCGTTAATTGGTGATGTTCATGTTGGGTTTTTATACCCGATAATTATATTTATTTTGTTTATTACGATTTTAAATAGTGTTGCCTTTACAGATGGTCTTGATGGTTTAGCGGGAGGACTTTCTCTTATTTCTTTAATAACATTTTGGGTATTGTCTAGAGTTTTAGAGTTTAACTCTTTAGCATCTTTTTGTGCCACATTCGTCGGTGCCTTGATACCTTTTATGTACTTTAATGTTTTTCCAGCAAGAATATTTATGGGAAATGTGGGATCCCATGCGCTTGGGGCTATACTTGCAGTATTGTCTGTTGTACTTCACAGGGAGGTGGCATTTCTATTTATAGGAGCGGTGTTTTTAGTTGATGGTATTTCAAGTCCTCTTCAGCAGTTAATATATGCAAAGACTAAAAAAAGACTTTTTAGGATGGCTCCACTTCACCATCATTTTGAAATGTTAGGTTGGCCAGAAACAAAGATAACTTTAAGGTTTTATCTTTTTGGGATCTTCTTCGCTTTTGCAGGATTGTTTGTAGCCCTGCTATAAAACCCTATGGATAAAAGACATAAAGTATTTTTAGGCATGATATTTGCATTTTTAGTTTTTGGTCTTTTAATGATTGCAAATTCTACAGTGATCTCCTCTAAGAACTTGTATGGGGATCCATATAAATTTGTATCTCTTCAACTCGGTTGGGTAATAATTGGACTTGTTGGGTTTTTCCTTTTATATAATTTTAATTACAACAAACTTTATGGGTTTGCGTATATTCTACTGATTATAAATATTGTTTTTCTTTTATTTCTAGGTGTAGTAGGTCTCTTTCCATGTAGTGATGGTTTTGCTTTTGCCCCATGCATAAATGGTGCCAATAGGTGGTTATATCTAAACCCACCCCCTCTTCCGGAGGTTCCCTTTTTAGGAGTACTAGGTTTTCAACCAGGTGAGCTTGCTAAGGTTTCCATAATTTTGTATCTATCTGTTCAACTTAGTAAGAATATAAAAAAGAAAGAGGAACTATTTTGGGTATATTTTATTGTCTCTGCACTTTTATCAGGTTTAATACTTCTTCAGCCAAATATGTCTACAGCAGCTATGGTATTTGCACTTGGAACGATAATATATTTTGTTTCTGGGGCTCCAATAAAACCACTTTTAATACTAATTCCAGTAGTTACCCTTCTAGTAGCGGGTGTAATACTTATATCTCCATATAGACGGCAACGCCTTATAACCTTATTAAGTGGTTCTGATGAAGATACCTCTAGTTACCATATAAAACAGGCTCTGGTAGCGCTTGGATCTGGTGGTATCACAGGTGTTGGACTTGGGCAATCAAAACAAAAATTTCAGTATCTTCCCGAGGTAGCGTCTGACTCAATATTTGCAATTATCGGAGAAGAACTTGGATTTATAGGAACATCTTTTTTAGTCTTAGCTTTTTTGTATTTTGTATATTTAGGGTTTCTAATATCTCGAGATGCTCCTGATTTGTTAGGAAAGCTTTTGGGAATAGGAGTATCCTCATGGATTGGTATTCAATTTTTTATAAACGTAGCTGCAATGACCAAGATAATTCCACTTACTGGAGTACCCATTCCTCTTATCTCATATGGAGGATCTTCAATGGTATTTAGTTTGATGGGACTTGGAATTTTAGCTAACATAAGTAAGCAATCATGAAAATAGTAATAACTGGAGGACATCATACATCAGCCCTTCCTGTGATGGAGGAGCTAAAACAAAGAGATCCAGAAGTGGGTATACACTGGTTCGGGCATAAACACACTCTTCTGGGAAGTAAAAGTGAGACTTTGGAATACAAAGAAATTACATCTTTGGGTGTTCCCTTTTATGATCTAAAGGCTGGAAAGCTATATAAAACTTTAAATCTGATAAGACTTCTAAGGATTCCATATGGTGTTTTTCAATCTTTAGTTCTGCTAATGAAGATAAAACCTGATGTAATCTTATCTTTTGGAGGGTATCTTGCAGCACCTGTTGTACTTGCAGGTTGGTTTTTAAGAATCCCAAGTCTTACTCATGAACAAACTGTT
>JAHIRX010000044.1 GCA_018818485.1 Patescibacteria group bacterium | reverse complement strand
ATAAAAAAAGAATTAAGAATGAGGTAGGGGAATGGATTACAGTTTCTATTGGGATTGGTCCTAATAGATTCTTAGCAAAAACAGCATCTGGACTTAATAGGCCTGATGGACTCGATGAAATAAACGAAAATAACCACGTAGAAGTCTTTAGATCTCTTAAACTTACTGATCTTTGTGGAATTGCAGAAAGGAACGCTGCAAGACTTGGTTCTGTTGGAATTTACTCAGTACTTGATTTCTTTAATGCAGATGTACCCCTCCTAAAACAGACATTTCAATCAATAAATGGGTATCACTGGCACTTAAGACTTCATGGGTGGGAAATAGATGATGTTGATCTTGGTAGAAAAAGCTTTGGAAATTCATATGCTCTTCCTAAACCTTTAAGTACTCCCGAAGAACTTGCTCCTATTTTATATAAACTAGTTGTAAAAACATCTGAAAGACTTAGAAAAGGAGGTTTTAAGGCTCGTGGTGTGCACGTTGCACTAAGTTACAAAGATAGATCGTACTGGCATCATGGAAGATTAGTTGGAAAAGAGATCTTTGGTACTAACGAGATATTTAAGGAGACCTTTAGAATACTATCAAGAGTACCTCACCAAAAACCTGTGAGAGTTCTTGCTGAATCAGTATTTTCTCTTACTCCATATAAACACTCTCAACTTGATATGTTTGAAGATATTGGAAAGAAAGAGAGATTAAATGAAGCTGTTGATAAGATAAACAGCAGGTGGGGAAATTTTGTTATTACTCCAGCTAAGATACTGCAGGCTAAAGAATATATTCAAGATCGTATTGCTTTTGGTGGTGTAAAGGAGTTAAAATAATTTGTACTAAATTGACTATAGGACCTTAAAAATGTAGAATCCATTCAAAATAATAAAAAGGAGAGATAAATGTATACCCAGGAAGAGAAAGATAGGATTATGCACCTAATGGATAAAGTTGGTGAAATCGAGAGTGCTGCTCCAGACGGTGAGACAGAGAACCAGGCAAAAACTCGCTGTCGAAAGGAATATGGCTATTTAATAGAGACTAAAAAGCTTATCAAAGATGATAATGACCCAGATACCATTCTATATAGAAACTTTGTTTATATCGCGATGGTTGAAGTCATTGAGATATTTGCTGATGATAAAACAATCAAAGAGGTGGTTAAAAAGGCATTAAGTTATAACCCTATCAACATCTCTGCACTTCTGGCCATGATGCAGCTAGATATGCGCGCGTTTGGAAAACGTTTGGTGCCTCAAGGAAATTGGCTTATTAATATGGTTGCGAACTCAGTAACCGATGCTCAGTTTAAAAGTCTAGTTGTAAACCATGCAAGAAAAATCGCTAGTGCCTTAGAGGATGCGTCAAAATCATCAGACATATTTATCGATTGGTTAGTAATGTGGTCCGAAAAAGTAATTAGTCTTGCTGAGGGTCTCTGGGATTCTGGAATAAAAGTTCCGGAGTTGTGTAGTAGCTTTCTTGAAATAGATTGGAATAGGTTTACTGAGGAAGAACTTAAGGAATTCAAAGATACTATTGAAGATCTTCGAATTACTGCCGAAACTTTACTGATAACATAAAAGGAGAAAAAAATGGCTAGCGGATGGGGATGCAAGGTATGCGGACATTGGAACCCTTTAGGTACCAATAATTGTCAGAATACTAACTGTAAGACACACCCAAACCAACGTAAAAACAATGCTTGGTGGAAATGCAGTTGTGGACGTTACACATACGCAAATCGACCTAATTGTGATAGATGTGGAAAACCAAAAAGTACACATTGTGTAGGAGAAGGTAGAGGCTAACTAGTTAAACCCTTGGTTAACAACAATCAAGGGTTTATTTTTATAAACTACTCACTTTAGAGTTCTTGTTATGCTTGCTGATGGCATAATAATCTATCTTATAACTAAAATTTTTGCTTATTGCAGGCAGCGTAATTGTATTTTCCAACATATTCAGCACAATTATTTACTATTTTCACGAAAGGGTTTGGAACAAAATCAAATGGGGTGTAGGTAAGAAGTTGGGAAAATAATGTATAATTTTCTTATGCCCAAATATTTAAAAACTCTAATAGTTCTTCTTTTTATTGCTATCCCCGTATATAGTTTTGCTAAAAATGAAAACTCGAATCAAGGTCTAGGAAAAAACCAAGCTAATCAGAACCAAGGACAAGATAAAACCCTTAGGATAAATGAAAAATCAAGTGAAATCTCTCAGTATGCCCATGAACTTTTGGAAATGCCAGATAGAAATGGTGGGATAGGGGAACAAGTAAGGGAGGTTGCCAGAATCCAAAATCAATCTCAGGAAAAGGTAATGGAAAAAGTGCAAAAGATGGAAAGCAAAGGAAAACTATATAAGTTCATCTTTGGACCACATAGTGAATCCCTAGCTGCTCTCAAAGAAGAAATGAAACAAAATGAAGAAAGAACCCAAACCCTAAAAGATCTAAAGCTTCAACTTTTGAACAATGTTGATCAAGGAACGGTTCAGTCCTTAATTGACGCAATAATGGTACAAGATGTGGATTTAATGCAACAGGTAATGGATGAGGAATCAGCGTTTAGTCTCTTTGGAGCACTAAAAGCTTTATTTAATAACAAATAAATTAGTTTCTAGGAAAGCTAATAAAAACAAAGAAACCCGGTGCAAGCACTGGGTTTCTTAGTGCTAACAAGAGCAAGCTCTTATTAGCTTTGTTAATATATTAAAAATTACATATTTTGTCAAGTACTTTTCCCGAAGATCTTTTTGAAAGAATTCTAGTCAGATAAAAATAACTATTGTCTAATAGTAGGGTAGTCTAAACCCATTGCCTTACGAGCTCTATCTACATTTCCAATTGCTATTTCCTGTGCTTTCCTTGTTCCATCTGCAACATACTTCATGATATCTTTGCCTTCAAATTCTTTTCTTCTTTTTCTAATTGGCTCCAAAAACTTCTCAATAGCATCGAAGAGTTTCTCTTTAACCTCTACATCTCCAACTGTACCTTCCTTGTATCTTTTCTTCAGGTCTTCTACTTCTTTTTTATCTTCATTAAACGCATCATGATATATAAATACAGGGTTTCCTTCTACTGTACCTGGATCATCTGGATGGATTCTTTTTGGATCTGTATACATACTCATTATCTTTTTCCTAACTTCTTCTTTTTCATCTTTTAGATAAATACAGTTATTTAATGATTTACTCATCTTTGAGTTGCCGTCCAGTCCTACTAGCCTTCCAAAATCACCAACTAAAGCTTTGCACTCTCCAAATGTTTTCCCATATGTATTATTAAAAGCCCTTGAAACATGGTTAGTCGATTCAATATGGGGTACCTGATCATCTCCGACTGGTACTAAAACTGGTTCTTCTGAGTCTTTGGGATCATGAGAAACCATTAATATATCAGCTGCCTGGCTAACAGGGTAATTCATAAATCCAAGAGTAGCTCCTTTGGATAGCTGTTTTAATTCTTCTTTTATTGTTGGATTCTTTTGTACCCATGCAAATGGGGTAACCATTGTAAAGTAGGTAGTGAGCTCAGAAATCTCAGGAATTGCGCTTTGAAGAACAAAATTAACGTTATCTTTTGTAGGGTCAAGTCCAGCTGCTAAAAAATCTAAAACAGTATCTTTTACTGATTCTTGAATTAATTTGGGGTTATCAGCATGAGTAGTTAATGCCTGAATATCTGCCAGCAAGAAAAAACATTCATAATCTTTATGTTGTAAGTCAACCCATGTCTTTAAAGCCCCTATATAGTGACCGAGGTGAAGGGGACCCGAAGTGCGTATTCCTGTTAATATTCTTTTCATAATTAAAGTATAACTTATTGGCACCGGCGGCAGGAATCGAACCTGCGACCTGCGGTTTTGGAGACCGTCGCTCTACCAACTGAGCTACGCCGGTTTACAGCGTAATTATAACATTCTAGTGTTGGGGAAGAAAAAGAGATAATTTCCTCCCCAACACATACCAGAAACACACTTTTCCCTTCAGTTCCAGTGAATACGAAATGGAATGTCTGAAGAAGCACAATCTACACAGTGTCCATCTGGTAACACTATATATGCGATTGTGACGACTACAGCTATCACACCAATTACAATGTCTCGTATTAGCTCTTCTCTCTCACTTTGACTCTTTATCTTGTTCACCTTTATTCTCCTTTCTATATATAGCCACCTAACTGTCTGAAATCCCTATCTATATTAAGTACTTGAACTTTTTGTCCTCCTACAGCACTTAAAATACTAGATAGTTCCTCCTCCTTAGATACTGATGGATGCTCCAGATCAGTATAGATAGGGGAGCATATAACTTCTTGTACCTTTCCTTTTGAATCTTTTACCTTAACCTTCAAAACAGTCATGAAAGTTATCTTTCCATGCATACACATGTTCTCTCCTTTTTAGCTTGGAACCAGAAAGAGATGCTTTCCTTCTGGTTCCCTTCATTTACTTCGAGATCACAAGTAAATGGTGGTAAGTAGCTACTAACTAAAGCATCTTAGTAACTACCCAGGTGGTCGCAACACCCTACCAGCGACCGTGGTAACCTTCACACCCGTATACCTGATACATGGTGCTCTCCTTTCTGGACGGTAATTACGTCCATTTCCAATAAAAAAGTCCCGCTTTTAGCGAGACGTAACTTCTATCGAAAAATTGCTAGACTTACTTAGGTTTTTCCATAAGAATTACCTCCCGCCAAAAGTAGGTTCCAATACCATCTAAAATGCATTGCGAGAGGTTTAATATCCATATTTACTCCCCAAAAAACTTTCTACTGAACCTTAAAGCTTTTTCAATAAGGTCAATTCTAAAATTCTCATCAACTCCATGGGAATTAGCATCTTCATTAGCAAACCCTATTGATAAAACAGGTTTATCCAGTACCTTAAGGAAGTCAGATACCACAGGAATACTTGCCCCACAGTACTTAAAGATGAGCTTTTCTCCATAAGCCTCTTCTAAAACATCCTTAGCCTCATTAAATACAGAGTTTGTGATATCAATCTTTACTGGATCAAATGTTGGATCGGTTTCAAAAGATACATCTACATAATCTGGAACATTCTTAAGAACAAAATCTTTAAATAATTTGACCATCTCTTTAGGTTTTTGGCCTGCAGAAAATCTAAAATTGATTTTGCATTCAGCTCTGCATGGAACTATGTTGTTAAAACCTTCACCAATAAATCCTGACTTAAATCCCGTTACGGTAAGCATAGGTAAAAGACCGGTCTGTGTGTAAAAGTCTAAATCTTTTTCCATCTTTAATGCTTTTATACCCGTATCTTTCTTGATCTTTTCTAGATCAAACTCAATACTTGCATTATTATCAAGCTCTTCTTTTGTAGGTTCTTGTACATCTTTATAGAAGCCGTCAATTGCAATTCTGTTATTTGTGTCATAAAACTTAGATATAAGTGTGCTTAACTCCATAGCAGCGTTAGGGAAAGCTCCCCCGAATAGTCCTGAGTGAACATCGTTTTTAGCTGTCTCAAGAATAACTTTCATATTAACTCCGCCTCTAAAACTTACATCAATAGCTGGGTTCTCATTTGATATCTCACCATCTGAGATAAGAACATAGTTACACCTTAGTAATTCTTGGTTTTCTCTTATTACATCTACAATCTCTGCATTAGCTGTTTCCTCGTTACCTTCAATGAAAAACTTTACATTCTTTTTTAATTTTCCTTCCTTTATTAATTCACCAATAGTAAATATATGGACTAAAACTTGTCCTTTATTATCTTCGATGCCTCTAGCTACAAGCCTTCCATCTTTTTCTACTACTTCAAAGGGATCAGAGTCCCACCCATCTTTTTTATCTGCAGGCTGCACATCATAGTGACCGTATATAAGAACTGTTTCAGCCGTCTCTGATACCTTAAATTCTGCAAAAACATAGGGATTCATAGTCTCTCCTTCAATAATCTTTGAATCAAGACCTAATTCTATAAAGAGGTCCGTCAGAAAATCAGCAGCCCTTTTAATCTCCGCATTAAATCCAGGAGCTGAGATACTTTTTATCTCTATAAACTTACTTAAAATATCTTTAAATTTATCTAAATTCATAAGTTTTTTCCCATAAATACAAAAAACTCCGCATGTGCGGAGTATCCCTTGGTAACGTTTAATCAACAGATAACAGGAAATACCCCGCCTTAAGCGGCTTTCCAGTATCTATAATGCTTAAACTCTTGTATACCCATTTGAAAGAAGTATTACATACTGAAAAAGAAAAATCAAGATTAGGAGATTATTTTCACTACAAACTTTTAAAGAACCTCTGTACTAGACCATAAACATACTTATTAAGCTAGCCGCAAAGATTGAGATTCCAACATAAAAGATAGGTAGTAATTTTCCAATTGTATTTTTTATACTCTTAAGAATTAACAAGAAACCAGCTGCAAGTGCTCCCTCTATAAACATATACCAGGAAGATACGTAATCTGTTATCCAGTTACCTCCGTGATGGGTCTCAATAGGGTAGCCATATACAAATCTATTAAAAGGTAAAAAGATGGTTACGCCACCCACAAGGTAATCAAGAATAAGATGGGTGACTACTCCAAGGATAAATACCAAAGCCATACTCATATAAAACTGTCTCCCAAACTTCTCTTTCTTTTTATAGAAAAACCCAAACGATAAAAGTATGAGCGAGGCAAAAGCATATAGAACTACACTGTGAGTGATCCACTGCCTATGACTTGTGGCATTAGGATTTAAAAAGTAGATTATTAAATCAAAATCTGGAAAAACTGATGCTGTAATGCCAACAAACCATAAAATATCTTTCTCTAGCTTTGAAAATATGCCTTCATTCTTATCAAGTACTAGTTTTGTTGTTACTGCACCAGCTAAACTATGAGTAAAATACATACCGATAAATTATACAACTATTTTTGTTAGAATTTTACTATGCACAGGCTTACTGAGATAAAAAATAAGCTTGAGAAACTAGCGAAGCCAGATCAAACAGAAATACTTCAAAGATTTTTTAAAACAGGAAAAGGTCAATACGGAGAAGGGGATATATTTTTAGGAATTAAAGTACCCATACTTAGAAGAGTATCAACAAGATTTAAGGATTTAGAACTAAAAGATATTGAAAGACTTCTCCAAAGTAAAATCCATGAGCATAGATTAACAGCCCTTTTTATTCTCACTCATAAGTTTAACTCAGAAAACAGTGATCAGAAGAAAGAAATTTTTGATCTATATATTAAAAACGCTAAATTTATTAATAACTGGGATCTTATTGATCTTTCTGCTCCAAAGATTAGTGGCCCCTATCTTTTAGATAAAGATAGAAAGATACTATATAAACTAGCAAAATCTAAAAACCTATGGGAAAAACGTATTGCCATAATGT
>JAHIRX010000043.1 GCA_018818485.1 Patescibacteria group bacterium | reverse complement strand
AAATGGACTAATTCTAAGAATGCCAGATATCTCAGAATCTATTCATCAAAATGTGTTAGATAAGATTGGAGAGAGTTGGGAAGTGGAGGAATTAAGGTTTGAATCCATAGGTCCTGTTATAGGAAAGGAATTAAAAGAAAAAACTAAATTAGTTATAGTTGTTTCTTTGATAGCTGTAGTTTCTTATATCGCTTTAGCTTTTCGTAGATTAATTTTTCCAGTTAAGTCTTGGCAGTATGGAATAGCTGCTTTATTTACCTTATTCCATGATGTTTTAATTCCTTTGGGAGTATTCGCTTTCCTTGGGAAGTTTTATGGAGTTCAGATAACTATACCTGTTATTGTGGCTCTGTTAACTGTTTTAGGCTACTCTATTAATAATACGGTTGTTGTCTTTGACAGAATAAGGGAGAACTTAATTAGGGGAGAAGGAAAGGATTATCAAGATACAGTTAATATTTCTTTAAATCAGACATTAAGTCGTTCTTTAAGTACTTCTTTAACCACTTTATTCGTCTTAGTCTCAGTTTATCTCTTTGGAGGAGAGACATTAAAATATTTCTCTTTAGCTATGATTATAGGGCTATTAGCCGGTACTTATTCTTCTTTCTTTTTAGTTAGCCCTCTTCTAGTAGCTTGGCTTAAGCTTAGGAAGAAGTTAGTTCAATAAGTAAGTGCAACACTCTGGTAAGATGAGTGTATGCAATACAAACATTTAACAATAGAAGAAAGAGAATATATCCAAAGGTCTTTATGGGAAAAGAAGTCTGGCAGGAGTATTGCCAACGACCTTGGCCGATCTCCAGCTTCCATTTGCAGGGAGATCAAGAGGAATCTGCCATTGGAACGCTTCCTCTATACTCCTCGCCTAGCTCAAGAAAGAGCACTAAAGAAAAGGAAGAACCGAGGTCGGCAAGACAGACTAAAGAACCAAACAATCAGAGACTATGTTATTAGTCATCTAAGGTTGCGTTGGTCTCCAGAGCAGATAGCTGGACGAATACAAATTGATATTGGAAAATCTATATCCCATGAAGCCATTTATCAATATATCTATCATCAGTTTCATAGAGAAGGCCATGGATATTTAAAAACAGGCTGTCAGGATTTGAGGACATACCTTAGAAGAAGAAAGAAAAGAAGAACACCTAAAGGACTTAGGAGATGCCAGAGAATATTTAAACCAAGAGGCTCTTCTATCGAGGCAAGACCGACAGTAGTAGCTAAACGTAGCCGTATTGGCGACTGGGAAGGAGATACTGTAGAATCAATTAACCATAAGCCAGGAATCAATACCTTGGTGGAGAGAAAAACCGGACTGGTATTTATCACCAAACTGAAAGATAGAACATCTCAAGCCACCACCTTAGCTGTTATTGAAAGGACTAATTGGCTTCCTCGGATATTAAAGCAAACCCTTACCATCGACAATGGTCCAGAAAATCAAGCATGGCAAAAGATAGAAAGTAGGACAGGACTTAGATGTTTTTATGCTCATCCTTACTGTTCTGGAGAAAGAGGGACTAATGAAAATACAAATGGTTTAATTAGAGATTATCTTCCGAAGAAAACAGACTTTACTGAGATCTCTCAGGAAGAATTAAGCAGGGTTGAATATATGCTCAATGCTAGGCCGAGAAAAAGGCTCGACTGGCGTACCCCTTTAGAAATTTTTACAAAAGAATTAAATAAGTTTAAAATTAATATTAGTATACCAAGTGTTGCACTTGTAGGTTGAATTCACAAAAGATTTAATTGACAAATAAATTATTTTATGCTATAGTAGAGATATTCTAAAAGGGAGGTATATGTCGTGAACTGGATAGTAATAATTGGCGGTTTTTGTACCCCAGAAGCGGCATACGCCGCTGAGATGTCTGAAATTAAAAAAGCAGGCAATGGAGTGTTCTTTATCGGGCACAATAAAGATGTTAAATTCGAACTTGAATTAAGGAATGTAAAAGAAGCGGACTTCGTGGTTTATTCATATAATGATCGAATGCTCCGTTTTGCGAAAAAACATCCTGGAATGGTCAAGCGGTTAATTCTTGTTAATCCTTCGGGGTTGATAGGGGAAGACACTACGACCAAATTTTTGTTCCGTTTCGCAAGACAGATGATTGAAGAAGCGTGTACAATTTTTCGCACTGCGCTTCTTAATCCTCAAATACTTTTAACAGTAGCTAAGGTTGTCTGGAGTTTTATCGGTTTATCATCTAGAAACTTGAAAGAAGTGCCTAGTATTGCACACTCAAATATAGTACCATTACTGCTTGAATTAAAGCAGTGCAAAGTTGAAGTTATTCTTCTTCACGCCTGTAGCGATCGAGTTTTTCCTCAAGAACGTATTGTAAAAACGTTAGGAGAAGATCCCTTTAAACTAATTGCCAGCTGGTCCATGTTTATAGATAAAGATGCATCGCATAATGTATCTTATATCAAAAAACCTGGCGCTCTGCGGCAAATTCTAGGCTGGTAAGATTTAGTGATAAAACATTAAGTTTTTCCAGCCTTTTT
>JAHIRX010000042.1 GCA_018818485.1 Patescibacteria group bacterium | reverse complement strand
GAGGATTTTATGAAAAGTGAGAAGTATAAAGACGAGGAGATTACTGAATCTGCTAGATTTTGTCTAGGTGGTTTTATAAGATTAATAGAAGGCTATACATGGGGATTTGTTATAACCCCAAAAGAAAATGGAAACAGCGACATAAGTTTAAGATCTCTTCCAGCTAGTGTAAATGTTAGAGAAATGATGGAAAGAATGGGAATAGGTGGTGGACACAACAGGGCTGCTGGAGGTACTTTCACTAAATACGACGGGATTAGTGTTTTAAAGTGTATAAAACAAACACTAGAATGGATGTCTAAGAATAAACCAGTTATAGATTAATGTAACCATATTGCAATACTAAAAAAGGGAAATATTCTTAAAAGCATTCTGTTTGGTTATAACCATCTACAGGTACAATGATTTTTTTTTGTCATTTACGTCTAATCTTTTTACAAAATCTTCCCAAGTGGCTACAAAATGTGGCTCATTTTTTCCGAAAGTACCAATCGCTACAGATCCAGATTTTTCAATTACTTCCTTTACTGTTTCGTTAATAATATTCATCCAGAAATTGTACTTCATAAAGAAAGCAGTGTAAAAATGATTTTAATAGTTCTAAAGTGTTTTTGAATATTGTTATAATTAAATTGAATGGGTATAAAAAAGAAATCTCAAATTACATCGGAAAAAGTTGTCCTCACGTCTTTTATTGTTGACCTGCTGGATGTTGTTGCAGGTCTTACTGTTACGATACTGTCAGGTAGTGTTGTTATGGTATCCCAAACACTAGAGGGGGTAGCGGACCTTTTAGCTACAGGGTTGCTTCTTTTGGGAGTAAAACGTTCTAAAAGACCGTCTACTAGAAAACACCCTTTTGGCCATGGAAGAGAGCTGTACTTTTGGACGTTTTTAGCCGCGTTACTAACTTTTATTATTACCGCAGGTGCCTCTTTCTATTTAGGTTTAAAGAGATTTCTCCACCCTGAGCCTGTTACTAATATTGGTTTAGCGTGTTTGGTTTTATTAGTAACTATATTTACAAATGGTTATGCTACATCTTTAAGTTTAAAAAGGCTCTTACGAAAAAAATCTATTTCAAACCTTTGGAGTGCATTTAATAGATCGGCATTTATCGAAACTAAAACAACCTTAGTTTTAGATGTAATGGGTACAACAGCCTCAATTTTAGGTTTGGTTTCCTTACTCTTATACGTAAAAACAGGTGATTTAAGGTTTGACGGTTTAGGCGCGATGGCTATAGGAGTGACCCTGGCAATTCTTGTATTATTTATTATAAAAGGGGCTAAGGATTTACTAGTGGGGCAAGCTGCTTTACCTGAAACTGAAGAAAGGATAATAAAAACTACAGAGTTATTTCCCACAGTCGAGAAAGTACTGGATTTAAGAACTCTTCACATTGGTACTGGGAGGTTGTTAGTAAACATGGAGGTGCATTTGATTAATAAGTTAACAACAGATGAGATCGAGCTTTTGATTGATAATATTAAAAATGAAATTAAAAAAGATGTGCCCCAAGCTACCGATATCCAAATAGAACTCGAAACTCCGGATATTTAAAAATACACATTACAATAAAATTCCTCAAAACTCGATAGTGTAAGAGAGGTAGTTAAAAGATATGGATAGAAAAGAGCAGGTGTTCAAATGAATTTTTACCTGCTCTTAATTTAAAACCAATCCCATTTAATTTTTAAGTTGGTTGTAGAGATTAATTACGTCGTCCGCGTAGCTATAACCAACATCTTGCGGGCCATATAATTTCAGGCCGTCTCTTAAACCATATGCACTAATCTTACCTGCTAAAAATTTTGAACCCCAGTTCAAGTTGAAATTTGGGTCTAGCAATTGATCTGTGTTTGGACGATCTGCGAAGCAAGGTCCGTTAATACATTCGAAACTTGCAGCAATACCATCGCAAGGCATTACTTGCATCAGACCTACAGCTCCCTGTGAAGATATGTCATTCTGTACACCTGCACTTTCAATTTGAACTAAAGCGGCTACCAAAGCAGGATCTAAACCATGTTTTGATGCAGCAGCCTTAATTTTCTCGCAGTGATGTTCAGTTGCAACCCACTCTTTTTCATCAAGTAAGTTGCAAAGGCTATTTTTATTTCCGGAAAGACTCTGTTCAGAGGCTTCCGGCTTTATTGTAAAGGGAGTTGTTCACAACCCTCAACACAATAACCTATGGCGTATTCCGCATGATGAACAATGCCCGTGCTGTCAATGAAGATGTAGTCCACAAGGACCTTTATATCTTCAACAGCAGAAGTACACGCGTTCGGTATGTCAGGTTTCTCATATGATCCTTCATGAGATATTGACGCGGTTCCATCAAGCAGGGACCATTTAGCACCAGTTTTTAGGTCTTGGTATATTCCCTTTTCGAGGCTGTAAAAGGGAGTTCCTTCTCCAATAGCAGAGCACTTGGTTTCTATCTTACCCGCCTGTACTTGAGCGTTAATTATGGCTGCGATGAGAGCCACAGTTGCTATCAATACGACTATCCATACAAACTTCATTTTGTGCTGTCTTACAGCACCCTTGACGTTTTCCATTTCTCTTTTCTCCATTTTCTGCGCTAATTTTGCGCTTTTCTGATATTTTTTATTTAATATTTTGGGATTGGTAAAATATTATAGGATATTATATATCAGATATGACTTATAGTCAATTAGGTCTAGTGATTATTGTATTCAGAAAAATGTCCTAAATCTTTATCCATATATAGTTTAGGAAGCATGTTTTCTGGTTTCCAAGCTTTTTTAAGAGCTTCTAAAGAAGATTTAGACTGATATTTGCCCCCTTTATCTGCATATCTATCTTCTTTTTCTACTGCGCTTGATTCATAAAATATTATTTGAGCTACTCTTAGTCCAATTGGTAGTGCTACTGTAGATGAACTATCATTTGATATTTCCATAGTCCACCTGTTTACATACCCAATATCTCCCCATCCTGCACATTTACAAACAGTTACTCCAATACGTCCTATTGAGCTTCTTGCTCTCATTGCTGAAGTTACTGCTGGAAGATCTTTTGTACCATTTTTACCACCGATAAACTCAATAGTGTGTCCTAATATTGTTTCGTTAGGAGAAATGAGAATTACAAGATCATTGTTTTTTAAATTGTGATAAGGATTTATTGTTGACTTAACATCTTTAACAGGTACTGCTATTTCATAAGAGTTATACATTCTTCTTAGAGACTTTTCATAAAATGGATTAAATACTTGAGTTTGTTTAGAAAGAGGTTGTTGTCTGTAATAGTATTT
>JAHIRX010000041.1 GCA_018818485.1 Patescibacteria group bacterium | reverse complement strand
TGGTAATATATCCATGTGATTAAAAAATCTCTCGCTAACGTATCTTTTGTAGGAATAGGAAACGCAATAAATGCAGCTTTAAATTTTGCTTTCATTATTGCTGTAGCAAATTCCTTAGACTTAGATTCATTTGGTAGATATGCTCTTCTCACAACACTCCTTGTAGCAATATCAAGACTAACTGATTTTGGTACAAATTCAGTATATGTAGCTAGATCAATAATTATTGGTAAAAAGTCTCTCCAAGATGTTTTCTACACTCTAAAAATACTCCTACTACTTATAGCTATTCCAGTATCTTTAGTCATACTTATCGGCTTCAAATTCACTGACATTACTCTAGTGATTTTATTCTTGCTAGGATTAGTGGCTTACCTAGTTAACTACACTCTTCTTGCCTTATTTCAAAAAGCAGAGAATTTTTCAAAGTTGGTCTTAACAAACCTCCTTCCTAGTATCATCAAAGGAATACTTGCTCTTCTTCTTTTTACAAACTTAATTACTCTTAATCTTAACGGAGCTTTCGCTGTCTTTTCGCTTAGTGTCTTTTCTTCTGCACTTTTTATACTATTTTTAGAAAATAATCAGAAAAGATTTACCTTTGTTCCTAGTAAAATACTTCCTGTACTAAGACAAGCCTACCCAGCTGGAATTTCCCAACTTATCCAAGAAGGCTGGCCATCTCTTAACACAACCATTACTAAAATTACACAAGATTTTGCAGACGTTGGAATCTTCTCTCTTGCTGATAAAATCTCCAGAACTTTCAGTATTGCTGCCGTATCGGTTTTTACTGTACTTCTCCCTAAAAGTGCTAGAAGAAAAAAAGAGAATAAAGGATATGATTTTAAAGAAATTATTCTTTTATCTGTACTACTATTAGTTCTCGCTACTTTTTCTATTGTTGTTGTGAAATTCTTTATGCCAATTGTATTTGGAAATAAATTTGATGAGTCAATTGCTCTTCTTGGAATATTAATATTTGCTGCTGCTTTTACTGCTATTCATACGTTTATCGAGCATATCTTTTATGTGGAGGAGAAAACAAAATATATAGTGTATATAAACGTGGGAAAACTTTTGTTGTTCTTGCTACTTACAACAATTCTTATACCTACTTACTCCTTGTACGGACTTGCCATTTCTAATCTAGTAGCAGGGATTTTCGGGGTTGCAGTTACCATATTTTTCGTCGAATTCTCCTAAAGCTCTAAGCCTTGCTATTTCTTCCCTTGGAGGAAAATACCAAAGTATCCAATCTCCCTCTTCTGCTAGTACTTGAGGAGGATAATCAAAGGTTAATACATCTTCACTAAACCTTCCCTTTTTAGTAACTAGAACAAATCTTTGCCAGTCAGCAATTGCAGGAATTCTATCAAGCTTTCTAGGGTGAAAATCAATAATATCAAAAGGACTACTTGAATAAAACAAAGCAACAGGAAGGTCCATTCCATGGATAAACACCATATCCTCAGTCCCTAATAGTTCCTCTTTTTTCTCAAGCATTCTAACCTGAGAACCTGTGAAGTCAGGTGTGTATACTAAATCTCTATTTGAATAAAGATAGAAGAGTGAAAATACTGTAACTAAATAAATAGAGAAGAACTTAAATACCACATTATTAAAACTTGGAATTTTTCCCATCACAAAATTCAAGGCTCTCTCTCCAAATGCGCCGATAATAATACATAATGCTGGATAAATTGGGATCATATACCAAGTTAGTTTTGATTTAGCTATTGAAAAAAATAAAAGAATAAACAGTGACCAACCTACTAGAAGTACGTATCTGTTATTCTTTTTAAAAGCTTTAAACAACGAGAATGGGAACGCAGCTATTAAACCCACAAACCAGATTCTCATGCTCACCTTTAATACTACAAAATACCAAAAGAAGGGCTTGCCCTTATCTTCAATAGCGCTAATTGCCCTATCCCATACATGATAACCAATGTATCCCTTTAAAAATTCTCCTCCAAACCTTCTATACATCTCAATATGCCAAGGAAGGGCTACAACCATAGAAGCTCCAAACATTGATAGATAATCTAATATTCTTTTCTTTCCTAACTTTTCTTGCTTTGTAAAAAAAAGATAAAGTTCGTATACCCCAATTATTGGGAAGGGTAATAAACCAACAACTCCCTTCACCATTGCAGATAGCCCTATTACTAATCCAGAAAGCACCCACCATTCTCTCCTGTCCTTTTCTGAGGCTAGTAGAT
>JAHIRX010000040.1 GCA_018818485.1 Patescibacteria group bacterium | reverse complement strand
AGCACTAGTTATTATGTTTATTTGTAATCACTGTCCTTATGTTATTCATGTAAAAGAAGAATTAATTAGAATAGCAAATGAGTATATGGATAAAGATGTAGGTTTTATTGGAATTAACTCAAACGATCCAGATTATGAGAGTCTTGATAGCTTTGATAACATGAAAAAAGAAAATTATCCTTTTCCTTATGCTTTTAATGAGACCCAAGAAATAGCTAAGGAATATAAAGCTGCTTGTACTCCAGATATTTATGTATTTGATAATAAAAGAGAATTAGTTTATAGGGGACAACTTGATGATTCTAGACCAGGAAATGGTAAAGAACTCAATGGAAAAGATCTAAGAGGTGCCCTAGATACTATCTTGAAAAGTGAAGCACCATCTTCTGATCAAAAACCTAGCTCTGGGTGTAATATAAAGTGGAAATCCGGTAATGAGCCTGACTATTATTAACTATGTATATTATCTTTGAAGGAATAGTTGCATCTGGAAAAACTACTCACTCTAAAAAACTCTATGATTATTTAAAGAAAAAGTTTCCTAAAAAAGATGTGGTGTGGACTAGGGAACCTGGGGGAACAGAAATTGCTAAATCAACTAGAAAGATAGTTCAAGGAACTAAGTTTAACGAGGAGATGGAGGGTATTTGTGAAGCCTACCTTTATGCTGCTTCTCGAGCACAAAGCTTAAGACAAATTGTTAAACCTATTCAGGATGTTAATGGAATAGTAGTAGCAGATAGAAGTTTTATTACAAGTATGGCCTTCCAAGGATATGGTAGGGATGTGGGAGTAAACACCATACTAAAGATAAATGAAACAGCAATTGACGATATTCTTCCTGACCTTGTGGTGCTACTTGACTTAGATATAGATATTGCACTAAGTAGGGTTTTTGATCAAGAGGGAGACAAATTTGAAAGAATGGGAAAAGAGTTCTTTGAAAAGGTTAGAGAAGGTTATGAGGAAATATCAAAAATGGATATGTTTAAAGATAGGTGGTTAACAATCAAGCTACCAGGAAGAAGTGGAAGAGGAAAACACATAAAAGAAAACTTTGAATTAATCCTGGAACACCTAGAACCTTATATTGATTCTATAAAATAACATTGGTGAGGGCGGTGGGGATCGAACCCACGACACCCTGCTTAAAAGGCAGGTGCTCTACCACTGAGCTACGCCCCCTCACAACCCTACAATTATACTTTATCACCTTAATATTAGAAAATACAAAAGAAAAACCGCTGGTTATAAAACTAATATATCCAGCGGTAATCTGTAGAGCCGGTGTGGGGATCGAACCCATATCTCCGCTTGTTGCCTACGTACCATAAAAGTGTTTTGACAACAGTAGCGGTGTTTTATCCATTTAAACTAACGCGGCGTACAATTTCCTCTCTAATATGGCGCGGGTAGGACTTGAACCTACGACCTGGGGCTTGTAAGACCCATGCTCTGACCAACTGAGCTACCACGCCTTTCTTTTTCAAACAGGAGTAAGTTATACCAAATAGGTAATGGGGTGTCAATTTACCTATCAGTTACTTTACCTGTTTCTATATTTATTTCGGAAATACCGAGCCTTTTATTTGTAAAATCCGAAAAGTTAATCTCTTCGTATTCACTTTCAATAATAATGTCGTTAATCCATGTCGGAGTATTATATACTCTGTAAATTTCTTCAGTAGAAAATGAACTTGTAAGATTAGATTTTTCGGAAGTTAGAATATCATAAAGCCTCACATCTACAGGAGAAACATCTGTTGTGTGGGTATTATAGGCAATCTTGTTGCTATCTGGAGAAAAACTGCAGTTCTTACCTGTATCTACTTTAACGACGTTAATACCATCTATATCTGAAATGTGTACCCAAACTGGAACCATAGATTGACCTAGAAAACATATTCTATTTTTATCGGGGGAGACCCAAACTCTGATAAACTCAGAGATTTGCTCATAATCTTTCTTATCAATTAAAATTTCTTCTTTCTTTCCGCTTTTCTTAATAATATTTCCATTACTAACCTCTACTTCAAAATCTTCACCTGCGGGAATGATCTTTTTTATGTCCCCTACTCTAAAAACATCAGAAAAACCTGTATCTGTATAAATCCAATAGGTTAAACCTACAAAGGCTACTATCATCAAAAGTATTGCGGTCTTGTTTTCAAAAATCTTCATGGATTAATTCTAACAAATATGATTTACTTTCGCTCTTTTATCCTCATTGCCTCACGGCCTTTTTTATCTCGTAAGTAGTAAAGCTTTGCCCTTCTTACCTTACCTTTTTTAGTAACTTCTAATTTCTCAATATTTGGAGAGTAAAGGGGAATTATTCTTTCTACACCAACCTTATCCGCACCGATTCTTCTTACTGTAAATGTTTTTGAAATACCTTCACCTTTTTTCGAAATAACAATACCTTGAAATGGCTGTATTCTAGTCTTTTCACCTTCAATAATTCTATATGAAAGCTTTACAGTATCCCCTACTCTAAAATCTGGAAGCTGCTCTTTCTCAGGCTCTTCTGGCTGTTTTTCTGTGGCTTCTTCTGCTGGAACTTCTTCTTTTGGTTCTTCTATTTTAATTTCTTCAATCTTGTTCTCAACTTCAGAAGCTTCCACCTTGTTTTCTTCGGGAACAGAATTTTCAACCTCTTTGGAAGGTTCATCTTTTTGCTCATCTGGTTGTTTTTTTGTATCTTCAGCCATAACTAGACCTTAGAAGGGTAACAAATACTCACTGTTTTTTCAATTACTTCTTACTCTCAACTTTAGCAGGTTCTAATACCTCAATATTAATCCCATCTTTTTTACCACAGACTTTCACTTTATCTCCATCAGATAACTCGTTTTTAATGATTTTACTAGACAACACACTGTCAATTTCTCTTTGGATAAGTCTTCTTAAGGGCCTTGCCCCATATTCCTCACTATAACCTTCCTCTGCTAGGTATTTCACAGCTTTTTCATCAATCTTTATTGAAATTCCTTGCTCTTTAAGCATATTTTCAGTCTTTTTAATAAGCCTTCTGGCAATCTCTCTACTATCTTCTTGGCTTAAGCTCGTGAATATCACAGTTTCATCAATCCTGTTTAAAAACTCTGGTCTAAATGAATCTTTTAATATATTTTCAATTCTCTTGCCAAATTCTTTTCCCGTTTCTTCTGAAGTTCTTTTCTTACCCTTATCAAATCCAATATCCTGTCTCCTTAGAAGTTCGGACCCAACATTACTAGTCATGATAAGAATGGTATTTTTAAAATCAACTGCTCTTCCTTTGCTGTCAGTAAGTCTTCCATCTTCCATTATTTGAAGAAGTGCATTAAAAGTGTCGCTATGTGCTTTTTCCACCTCATCAAGCAAGATTATAGAAAAAGGTTTTCTTCTTACAACATCTGTAAGCTGACCGCCTTGATCATATCCAATATATCCTGGAGGAGCTCCAATTAGCTTACTCACAGAGTGCTTTTCCATATACTCACTCATATCAAGTCTTACCATCATATCTTCATCTCCATACAAAGCTTCAGCCAAAGCTTTTGCAAGTTCAGTCTTACCAACACCAGTTGGTCCTAAGAATAGAAAGGTACCAATAGGTCTTTTTGGGTCTTTAAGGCCTGCTCTAGCCCTTCTAATAGCCTCAGAAAGTGTAGAAATAGCCTGATCTTGGGCAACAATTCTTTTCTTTATGATTTTTTCTAAGTTAAGTAGTTTTTCTCTTTCAGAAAGACTCAATCTTTCAAGAGGAATGCCGGTTGCTCTAGAAACTACCTTGTATATGGCGTCCTGATTAACTTCAGGAATATCCTCAAGCTTTGTTTTAGTCCAAATCTCAGAAAGCTCCCCTCTAACTTTTTCTAAATCAGAAAGTGTTTTATCTAGTTTTTCTTTTTCAGTAGTCTTTAAACCTTTTTTATGAAGTTTTTTATCTAAATCCGCAATCTCTTCTCTAACTTTTATTAGGTTTTCAGGCTCTTTTACCTGAGACAGTCTAACTAAGGCACAAGCTTCATCAATTAAATCAATGGATTTGTCTGGTAAAAACCTATCGCTTACGTATCTATCACTCATTTTTACAGCTACTTCTAAAGCCTCGGTAAGTATTTTCACGTGATGGTGTTTTTCATATCTTTCTCTCAATCCCTCTAAGATCGCTAGGGTTTCCTCAGTAGAAGGCTCATTTACCATAACTGGCTGAAATCTTCGCTCAAGTGCTGCATCTTTTTCTACATATTTTCTATAGTCATCAATAGTGGTTGCACCAACCATTTGAAGCTCTCCTCTTGCTAAGGCTGGTTTTAAGATGTTAGCAGCATCCATAGAGCCTTCTGCAGATCCAGCGCCAACCACTGTGTGAAGCTCATCCACAAAAAGAATAATTTGACCAGAGGCGTTCACAACTTCCTGAATTATCCCCTTTATTCTCTCCTCAAACATTCCTCTGTGTGAAGTACCAGCAACAATTGAGGCTAAATCTAGAGCAAACACTCTTTTTCCCCTTAAGGGCTCTGGCACCTCTCCATCAACGATTTTTTGAGCTAATCCTTCAACAATAGCTGTTTTTCCAACACCAGGATCTCCTATAAGTACAGGGTTATTCTTAGTTCTACGGGATAAAATATGAATTACTCGTTCAATTTCATCTTTTCTACCGATTACAGGATCTAATTTTCCCTCTTTTGCAAGTTCTGTTAAGTCTCTTCCAAACTTATCTAGTTTCGAGGCTGCAGTTTGTGCCTCTTCACTAATTTCTTGATAGCAAACCTCACACAAAGCCATATAAACAGGCTGTCCATCAACAATTCTAGTTACGGGTATTCGTGCAGGTCGTTGCCCACATCTCTGACACATTATCATATCAGGTTATTTTAGCACTCGTTATTTTAGAGTGCAAGAACTTAGTGTTCCCAGACATCACCTATAAAAGGTACAGATTCAACAGGTACTTTTTTGATAAAAAGTTCGCCTGCTCTGATCATTTCCTGACTTTGAATCTTAGACCACTCCTCTGCTTGATCCTCCCTTACTTCACAAACAACTTCATCATGTACAGTCAGTATTGGCCAAGCTTCCCAACCTTCTTTTTTTATTCTATCTTGAATAAATACAAGGGCATATTTTGTACAATCAGCATTTGTTCCTTGAATTGGATGGTTTTTTGCCTGTCTTTCAATATGCCCTATTTTTTTTCTATAATCAGGATCATTTTTATCTGGCTTGTTGTACCAACGTTTTCTACCAGCAGGAGTAGTGCTCCAGCCTCTTTTAACAGCATTTCTTGCCATATCTTCAAGGAATTTTCTGACTCCTGGATAAGATTTAAAGTATTTTTCTAGATAGATCTTTCCCTCTTCAGGACTAACACCAATCTGCTTTGCCAGGCTTGTAGGACCTCTTCCATACATTAGTCCAAAATTTATTGATTTTGCAGCAAATCTTTCTTTCGGGTGATCATCTATAAAAGTATCGTTAAACTCAAGATTAAACATTAAAGATGCAGTGTGAGAGTGAATATCAACTCCCTTCTCAAATGCCTCTAATAAACTGGGGTCATTTGAAAGATCCGCCAATATTCTCATTTCCATAGTAGCGTAGTCTGTTGTCACAAGTTTATAACCAGGCTCAGGATTAAAACAGGACCTAAAAGGGGCATCCTCAGTTTGTTTAGGAATCTGTTGCAAATTAGGATTATTACAAGAAAACCTTCCGGTCGCAGCACCTAGTTGATTAAATTCTGGGTGTAACCTACCAGTTTTTTTGTTTACCTTTGATAAAAGATTCTCTCCAAAAGCAGAAACTAACTTTTCATACTTTCTATAATCTCTTAAGATCTGAACAATTGGGTTATCTTCCATCATTAAAATACCCTCTCCAGTACTTGGGAGGCTCAAACCCATTTTATTATTAAAAAGATCCATCAACTGAACCTGCGAGTTAATATTTATACTATCCCCAAGATTGCCAAAAAGATCTATGGAGCTTGATTTAAAATAAGGTCTAATAGCTTCCTGGAACTTTTTAGCATGCTCTTCTCTTTTTTTATTCAGATCGCGAATTATTGCTTTCCATCTTTTTACATCTATATAAACACCTTTAAGTTCCATGTCCCCTACTACTTTGGTTGTTGCAAACTCCAGCTTTGCAATATCAATTAACTTCTCCTTCTTTAGAATCTTTAACTGCTCTTCAAAAATTGGAAACATAATAAGGGTATCAATAGCTCCATATTTAAGTTGATCTTGGGTTAGTTTTGTATTCGCAGTAACCCCATAAAATGTTGCTCTGATAGCCTTATCTAGATCTAGTCCAGCATATTTATCAGAGAGTGCTTTTAGACTGTAGTAACCTCTACCAATACCAGCATTTAAAACAACTTCAGCAAGCATCGTGTCATAAATATTGCAAATCTCGATTCCTAAGATATGTTTTATATGCCTATAGTCAAACTTTGCGTTGTGGAGAATCTTTATTATCTTGTTATTTTCTAGTAAATCTTTAAATCTCTTTACTTCATTAAGTTTTAGCTTCCTAGCATCAAAAACATAAGACTTCTT
>JAHIRX010000039.1 GCA_018818485.1 Patescibacteria group bacterium | reverse complement strand
TACAAAACATAACCATCTAAAGAGTCATTTGTTCTTTTTGCATAAACTACTCGTGCTTTAGAAGGAATTCCCCTTGTAATTTCACTTGGAACAGAAAAATCTACAACGTTTAGATCTGAATAAATCTTATAATCATACTTTTCTGGATAGGAATATCTTTCTTGAAGAGGTAAAAGCTTTTCTTTATCGTACGAATCTACTTTTTCAAATAAAAAGAGGTTTCCACACCCTGTTGTTAACTTGTAGGTATCGCTTTTTATTAAATCTTCAACTACATCACGAACAATATTTGTATCTAAATCCAAAATAGTTAATATTTTTCTTGAGAAAACATCTACTATCACATAATCTGCGCTATTCCACAAAGCAGGAAAGATCGCATAGGTTTCTCTCATACTTAAATGCGCGCCTAAGTAGTCAGGTCCAGAAACTGAAGCCTCATCAGGAATCATGTTTACCATCTTTTGGGAACACAACACATCTTTGTTATCTAAATCAGCAATTTTAACCACATCACCAACCTTTAGATCTTCTCTTAGTGGGTCTTCTTCATACGCTGCACCTACCCTTTTTCTTACAGCCTGTTCTAACCATAGATATATTGGACTATTGTATTTAAATGCTGTAACTACACAAGAAATTAACACTGCTGTTGGAAGAATAACTTTAACCCAATCACCTATTTTCTTAAGATTCCTACTAATAAATGAAATGGCAAAAATTGTTGAAATAAATAAAACTGGGATAATCATAGAGATTCTATGGTTTTCTATTTCAGCTGTCCCAATACCCCCAGCAGAAGTTAAATAGTTTATTGCCATATCAGGTACAGCCATCATAAAGGTTCCTGGATGAAGTAGGGGAAGAAACAAAACTGGCGTAAATGTTCTTTGAAGATTTTCCGGTCTCTCACCTCCAAAGATTACTCTTATTGCCATCCTGTGATCCAGTAAAACATTAACTATTACACCTAAGTAGGAGTCTCCAAAGGCATCATAACGACTTAAAAAGTAGTTAGGTAACGCAATATCTCTCTTTGGATCTACTTCAACTCCAATAGATCTTGAAAACTCCTCATAACCTGCAACTCTCTGATGTGCAAATCCTGGAATTATTACAAAAAAGGCTAGAACAAACCATACTAGACTCACACCCATCATAGAAATTGCGATCTTTTTGGTTTTTTCTCCTGGTCTACATAAAAGTATAAAAAGACCGTACATCAAAACGTATAGAGGAAGTTGCTCTTTTCCCGACATTGTTAATACAAGGAGTATCCAAAAGATAATAATGTTCCTTTTTGTAAAACTTTGACTTTTATACATCAATTCAAAAATATAAAAAGCCCCAAGGAAAAAGGGTATTACAGCACTAACTCCATGAAAACCAGTTTGTGAATTTATGTATCCGATAGCTGGGTAAAAAAGAAAGGCTACTCCAAGTGCCGCTGCAGCAAATTTAGACTCTAACTCCAAAAGAGCAATCTTGTACACTATTAATGATGAGAACACTATTAAGATCATTTGAGAAAAAACTAAAGTTAGAGGATGCTGAAAAACAGCAAAAATGGGAACAAACAAAAGAAGTATAGGATCAACATGGCTCATGGCCCAACGTGGTAGGTTAGTCCCAAAATAGTCAGTGAGATACAGTAGTCTTCCATGAAGGGTGTTCCATACCATTTGGGTCATATTTCCAAGATCGAATTTACCAAAATCAAAGTTATTGTATCTGAATACGTTTATTCTTAAACCAACAGCAAGATTAATAAAAATAACCCCGAAAAGGATAATCAAAAAGATGTTTTGCCTCAAGAATTTTATTATTTTCATAACTATTTTTTGAAAAACCGATATTTAACTAATGTGTAAAGAGCAGAAAACCCATCTTTCCATGTGATTTTCTTGCCCTCATCAAACCCCCGGCCTTTGTACGAAATAGGAACTTCTTTAATTTTTAACCCCGCTCTTAATATTTTTGCTGTAACCTCAGGCTCAAAATCAAACTTTTTGGCTTCTATCTTTGTATTCCTAATAAAATCTCCGGGCATAAGCTTGTAACAAGTCTCCATATCAGTAAGCGTTACTCCAAACAAAAGATTTGCAATTATTGTTAAAAGTTTGTTCCCAAAGTAATGAAGACTAGACATGTCTTCGTACTTACCTGAAAACCTAGATCCATACACTACATCAACGTTTTCTTCCTCTAAAACTCTCAAAAGTTTTTTGTAATCTTGAGGATCATACTCTAAATCCGCATCTTGAATAATTACATAGTCACCAGTGGTATGCTCAAAACCAATTCTAAGACTATC
>JAHIRX010000038.1 GCA_018818485.1 Patescibacteria group bacterium | reverse complement strand
CTTTTTAGAATCCTTATAATATGACACGTTGGAATGTTCTTTCTGACTATAAGAGTAGAGAAAGCTTAATCAAAGATATTTTGGAGGCTCGAGGTATTGAAGATATTGATGAGTTTGTTAATCCCCCATCAATTTCTGAATACTTTTCAAGGCTCTCACTTGAATTCAAGCAGTCACTAAAGATAGCAAAGGAGATAATTGAAAGTGAGATTGAGAAGGGAAATCACATTATTATCTTTGGTGATTATGATTCTGATGGAATAAATGCCACAGCAATACTTTACAAATACTTCAAATCTGAAAAAAACTATCCTAATGTTTCTTACTTTATTCCCAATAGATTTGAACATAGTTACGGGGTTTCAAAGCTAGCAGTAGATGAGGTTTTAGAGGAGTATAAAGGTAAGGATCTTCTTTTTATAACTGTAGATACTGGAATAACTGCAATTAAAGAAATTGATTATATTAGAAGCCTGGGACATAAAGTTATTGTTACAGATCACCATCAAAAACCAGATCCCTTACCAAACGTAGATTGTTTAGTTTGGTCAGATGAAGTGTGCGGGGCTGTTCTAGCCTATTTTCTGAGCAAAGTACTAGGATCAAAAGACACAAAAGCGGTATGTTTTGCAGCCTTAGCTACAGTTACAGATATGCAATCAATTGTAGGCATCAATAGAGTAATTGTTAAAAAGGGATTAGAGATTTTTAATACAGAGCCCCCTTTAGGTATTAGAAAGCTTGTTGAGGCAGCAGGAAGAGGGGGAAGTGTACTCTCAACTTATGATTTAGGTTGGCTAATTGGTCCTAGACTTAATGCTTCTGGAAGATTAGAAAGTGCTAGTGATTCCTTGAAGATTTTGATTGAAAAGGATCCTTCTACTCTTGAGAATATTGCATTCAAGTTAAACAATATTAACTCTGAGAGACAAGATAAAACTTTAGAGATGTATGAGAAAGCTGCTGATTTCGATGAATCTAACTTGCCTAAAATACTTTTTTCCTCAAGTGAGGAGTACCACGAGGGTGTTATTGGGTTAGTTGCATCTAAACTTGTTCAGAAATATTACCGTTCTGCTGTTGTTATTAGTTTATCTGACGGTATTGGTAAAGGGTCAGCTAGATCTATTTCGGGGGTTAACATCATTGAGATGTTAAGAAGGTTTGAAGATTTGTTTGTTGATCTTGGTGGGCACCCTATGGCAGCAGGTTTTACTATTGAGAAAGAAAACATCAAGAAACTTCAGAAAGAAATGCTCTCAGATGCAAAAGACAGTATTGATGATAAGCTTTTCATTCCTTCATTGGACGTTGATATGAAGATTCCTGCAGATATTATTGATTTAGAGCTTTTAGAAGATATTAATAGTCTGGAGCCTTTTGGTATTGGTAATTCTCGTCCTACCTTTCTAACAGAGGGACTTAAAATTACAGGTTTGGATGTTGTAGGAAGAGATATGAGTCATTTAAGACTTAGCCTTAGTGATGGGGATAAGTACTACAAAGCAATATTTTTTGGAGGAGCAGAAGCTGTAGATAATGTGGAATTTGGAGATAACATAGATTTGGTTTATACATTGAAGAAAAATGAGTACAATGGTAATACATATATAGATTTAGTCGTTAAAGACTTACGAAAGGCCTAAGATGGATAGAACTTATATCAAAGATTTAAAAGAAAATATTGGGAAAAAGGTAAAAATAAATGGATTTGTTCAAGCAATTAGAGATCAGGGAGGTATGGTCTTTCTTATCGTCAGAGATCAGAGTGGTTTTGACCAAACTATTGTTAAGAAAGATACTGAGGGTGCCTTCAATATTGCAAAAGATCTAACTTTAGAATCAGTTATTGAAATTATAGGCACAGTCGAGAAGGTTGAACAGGCTCCTAATGGGGTTGAATTAAAGATAGAGGAGATAAAAGTGCTTTCAAAGGCAGTTCCTGAGCTTCCCATACCTGTGATAGAGGAAAAGTCAGGTGGAGAAACAGATGTTACTAAGAGATTAGACTACAGATGGATTGACCTTAGAAAACCTGAAAAAAAGAAGATTTTTGAAGTATGGACTGAGCTTGAGAAAGGGTTTAGAAACTACTTTTATGAAAACGGATACACTCAACTTTATACGCCTTCATTTATGAAGACAGCCAGCGAAACTGGTGCAGATGTATTTGAAGTTAAATATTTTGAAGAAAAAGCATATCTTGCACAGTCACCTCAGTTTTATAAACAAATGGCTATAGCCTCAGGTATTGAAAAAGTATTTATTATGGGGCCTGTTTTTAGAGCCGAACCTTCTTTTACCACAAGACATATGACCGAATTTACTGGTTGGGATATTGAAATTTCTTATATTGATTCCCACGAAGATGTTATGGATGAATTAGAAAGAATTATTGTTTCGGGATTTGAACAGCTAAAGAAATCTGGTATAGAAGTTGAAGTTCCTAGTACCCCTTTTCCAAGGATAACTATGGAAGAAGCAAAAGAAAAGCTAGAAAATGCTGGAATAAAAGGGAAGAGGGAATATGACTTAAGTGCGGAAGAGGAAATAGCGCTTTCTGAGCTTATTAAGAAAGATAAGGGTCATGATTTTGTGTTCTTAACTGATTGGCCAATTGGTGGTAGACCTTTTTACCATATGAGATATGAGGATAATCCTAAACTAACAAAAAGTTTTGATCTCTTGTATAAAGGATTAGAGATTGTGACAGGTGCTCAAAGAGAGCATAGGTATGATGTTTTAGTAAGTCAGGCAAAAGAGGCAGGTATGGATCTTAAGTCTTTAGAGGATTATCTAAACTTCTTTAAATATGGATGTCCCCCACACGGGGGTGTTGGCATGGGTCCAGCAAGGCTGATCATGAAAATTTTAGATATTTCTAGCGTTAAAGATGCAACTTTCTTGCCCCGAGATGTAAAAAGACTTACACCTTAAATAATATGGTGATAGTATTTCGAACCTTTTTACTCATAATCATACAGATTGGGATGTATATTCTCTGGGTTTTAGATTGGGTAACAAATTTCAATCTCAAAAAGACTTCCAAAGTTTCTTTGTACCTATTAGTTACTCTTTTTGGAATAGCTTTTTCTTATGCTATTTATTCTGACTACTTTTCGAAATTGGCAGATGCTTTTATTGAAAAAGATTTCTATCTCTCTGATTCTGAGGTTAACACCTACTATCCAATACTTATTCAGGAAATAAATGTTCCAAAGATATCTGCTAAATCTGCCTTAGTTATGGATAGGGGGAAATCAAAAGTGTTGTATGAGCTAAATCTAGATGAGGTGTTAGCCCCAGCTTCAACAGTTAAGTTGATGACGGCCCTTGTAGCTTTAGATTTATATATATTCCAAGAAGTTTTAACTGTGCCTGAGTATTGTACTGAGGTCGAGGGTATGAAGGCCTTTTTTCCTGAAGGATCAAAATTTTTAGCAGACGATCTAATTTACAGTATGCTTGTTGGATCTGCAGGAGATTCTGCCTGTACATTGGCATCTGGAAAAGTTAGTGAAAAGGAATTTATAGACCTAATGAATAAAAAAGCAGAGGCTTTGGGCATGAAAGACACTCATTTTTCAAATCCCGTGGGGCTAGATAATATAAATGGGGGTCATTTCTCTACGGTTACTGATTTGTATAAGCTTGCAAACAATGCTGTTGCAAACAGATTTATTAGTCAGATTGTGAGCACTAATTACTTTTATCTCAAATCTATCGATGGTTTGTATGGTTCAAATCTATACAATACGAATGCTCTTTTATGGCAGATTCCAGGTAGTGTTGGGATTAAAACAGGTACTACTGAAGGTGCAGGAGAAGTTTTGATATATGAGTTTAGAGATAACCAAAAAGACCTGGTGATTATAGTTATGGGAAGCAGTGATAGGTTTTACGATGTTATATCTCTTTTAACCTGGACTCTTCTTAGCTACTCCTGGAATTGATCAGGTGGTAGATTGACCTTTCTGGTGTACTCTCCTGTGATAGCAGGAAAGTATATAGATATTTGTCCTCCTGAACTTCCGATTGCAGTGTAAGTTCCTTCAAACACATATATTGGTTGAAGATACATTTGGTACTTAGGTGTTTCATAGTAAGCAAGGAAAATATTATCTATTAGTATTTGTTGAACATATACTGGACTGTATTCACTAAAGGGATTCATACCTTTTGGAGTGATATTTGTTGTTACCCCTCGGTTTTGGCTTATGGCATTCCAGGCGTCTTTTACAGATATTATTTTGTATATGGCACTTGTTTTTGGATCAATTTCCCAGTAAGAAGCTTGTACCATGGGGTTATTAAGGGGTGTTGGAGTTCTTGATGGGTTTTTCACAATAGTTCTAAGAAGACCTTCCTTTGGATCAGTTCCTAATATTGGGACTTCATCTATATTTCTATAAAAATCAACAAGTGCTACGTGTGCTTCTCTTATATCAACTGTTTCTGAAAGTCTATTTCCTGTATATGAACCTAACCTAACCATTTGTTCACCATTTTGGTATAGCTCATCATTAAATCTACCAATATTCTTAAAGAGTTCTATGGCAAATTCTTTAGCATTTTGTTGATGTATTTCTCCAGGTGTGTAATAAGTAGATTTTCCTGATTCACTTGTCTCTAGCATTACTTTTCTACTACTAACCTCAATATTTAACATACTTCCCAACTTTGAGTTTCTCCATCTATATATGTCACCTTTAAGATCTGTTATTAAATCTTCTTCGGTAAAACCGAGTATTTCTGCTTCTGATATTGCGTTTGTTCCTGCAAGATAACTGTATTGCTGGGGTTTAAATTTATATACTCTTATTCTGTCGGGAAGTGTAGCTGGAAGTTTCCCATTTTTTGTATTTAAAACATATTCTGGAATGCTATCGTTGGTAGTTGCTTTTTCTGCAAACTCTAGTGGATCTAATTGTCCATACACAGGATTTAAAGGCTCTTTTGGTATAAAAATAGCTCTAATTACAGCTAAAGTTCCAGGGAAGATAACAAAAATAACTAGGTAGTACACCCCTGCAACAAGTATTAAGTATTTCACGCCTTTCTTCATAAAGGCAGCTACGGACGTAAGATTCATTATTTATATAATACAACAAACTTCCCGTGATAAAATCAATTTATGAAAATGAGAACTAGAATGGCACCAAGTCCCACGGGGGAAATCCATATTGGTAGTATGAGAACCCTTTTATATAACTGTGCACTAGCTAAAAAAAGTGGAGGTAAGTTTATTTTAAGAATTGAAGACACTGATAGAGAACGTTACGTAGAAGGTGCTGTTGAAAGAACGTTTGAGGTAATTAAAGATTATGGACTTTCTTGGGATGAAGGTCCTGTAGTAGTGGGCCCACACAAGCCTTATATTCAATCAGAAAGATTAGATATTTATAAAAAATATGCACTGGAGCTTGTTGAGAAAGGGAAAGCATATTATTGTTTTTGTTCAAAAGAAAGACTTGCGGAGATGCGAGAGGAACAAGAGAAAAAAGGTTTTCCCACTACAAAATATGATAAGCATTGTTTGGGATTAGCCGAAGAGGAAGTTAAGAAATATTTAGAAGAGGGTAAAGAGTACGTTATTCGTTTGAATGTTCCAAAAGGTGAAAAAATTAATTTCAAAGACGAGGTTTTAGGTGACCTTAGCTTTCCGTCTGATGATATTGATGACCAAGTGCTACTTAAATCTGATGGATATCCCACATACCACCTTGCTGTAGTTGTGGACGACCACTTGATGGAAATAACACATATTTTAAGAGGTATGGAGTGGCTCCCTTCTACTCCGAAACACATTTTACTTTTTAAGGCCTTTGGTTGGGATCTTCCGAAGTTTGTACACCTGCCTTTACTTAGAGAGGCAGATAGTACTAAGAAACTTTCAAAAAGATCTGGTTCTGTTGCAGCTGTTGATTTCCTGAAAGATGGTTATTTACCCGAAGCCCTACTTAACTTTTTGATGTTTCTAGGGTGGAATCCTGGCACAGAAAAAGAAATCTATACACTTGAAGAGTTTGTTGAAGACTTTTCAATAGAAAAGGTCCAAAAATCTGATCTTGTTGTTTTTGATAGACAGAAACTTTTATGGTTTAACGGAATGTATATTAGAGGACTTGATATTAAAGAATTATTAGAGAAACTTAGTGATTGGGGGAAGAAGTTTGATGTCAAAATAAACTCTAAAGACAAAGATTTTGATCTAAGAGTTTTGGAGTTGATTAGGGAAAGACTAAGAACCCTTTCTGAATGGAATGAGCTTACAGACTATTTTTACAATAAACCAGAAATTGATGGAGAGCTTCTTAATAAATACTCTGGGAGTGGGGAAAAAACAAAAGAAATTGTTAACAAGTATTTGGAACTTTATGAGAGTATTGATGAAAAAGATTGGAATTTTGAAAATTTAGAGAAGGTTTCCCATGAACTTTTAGAAAAAGAAGGGTATAAACCCAAAGAAGCGTTTATGACTTTAAGAGTTATTGTTACCGGAAGGAGTTTCTCACCCCCACTTTTTAATACCTTTGAAGTGTTAGGAAAGACTAACGTCGTAAAACGTATGAGTTCTATTTAAAGTAGAAAATTAGTCATTGCCAAAGTCTTCGGGTTTTATTAGACTAAATTAAGTACATAAATTTACTTGGAGGTAACCTATGGTGACAAAATCCAAAGAAAAATCAGATGCTCAAAAAGGTAAAGATCTGGCTTTAGCTACAGCAATAGCTCAGATCGAAAAAAATTTTGGAAAAGGATCTATTATGAAACTTGGAGATAGTGTAGCTGAAAGGTCTATTCCCGTAATTCCTACTGGCTCTATCGCACTTGATATTGCCCTAGGAGTAGGAGGTCTTCCAAGAGGAAGAGTAGTGGAAATTTATGGCCCAGAAGCATCAGGAAAAACGACGTTAGTTCAGCACGTAATTGCAGAGACGCAAAGATTAGGCGGGACAGCGGCTTTTATTGACGCAGAAAATGCTTTTGACCCTTCTTATGCAGAAAAAACTGGTGTGAAAGTTGAAGATCTTCTTATTTCTCAACCAGATAATGGTGAACAAGCTTTAGAAATTGCAGAAACTTTGATTAGATCAAATGCTGTAGATCTTGTAGCTATTGATTCAGTTGCAGCACTAGTTCCAAGAGCTGAATTAGAGGGTGACGTTGGAGATACTCATATAGCTATGCAGGCAAGGCTCATGAGTCAAGCCCTAAGAAGATTAACAGGAGCTATAAGTAGATCAAAGTGTACTGTTATATTCACAAACCAACTTAGATCAAAAATTGGTGTAATGTTTGGTAATCCAGAAACTACTGCTGGCGGTAAAGCACTTAAGTATTACGCTTCTGTAAGAATTGATGTTAGGAAAATCCAATCTCTTAAAAGCGGTGATGAGTTTGCTGGAATTAGGGTTAGAGCAAAAGTTGTTAAAAACAAGGTTGCTCCACCATTTAGAACTGCGGAGTTTGATATTATGTTTGCAGAAGGTATTAGTAAAGAGGCTAATCTTTTGGATGTAGGTGTAGATCTTGATGTAGTTAATAAGAGCGGAGCTTGGTATGAATACAATAAAGAAAAGATTGGACAAGGTAAGGAAGCAGCTAGAGTTTATTTGAAAGAAAACCCGAAAGTTGCTGCTGAGATAGAAAAAGCTATTAGA
This sequence comes from Patescibacteria group bacterium, assembly GCA_018818485.1. GTDB lineage: Bacteria > Patescibacteriota > WWE3 > UBA101185 > UBA10185 > JAHIRX01. Next base: position 8,555 of record JAHIRX010000038.1, on the reverse strand, counting down.
ACAGCAGTTAAACAAAAAAGTGAGATACCTTTGCATTTAGGTACTGAAGAATAGATGCCAAACACAAAAACTGAATATTCGTCTACAAGAGACGAACTATATGAAAAGCTCTATTCTAGAATATTGCATTTTATTTCCCACAAGCCAAGAAGTGAAAAAGAAGTTGAAGACAAGTTATCTACTCTTACGTCCGAAGAAGGTATAAAAGAGGAGATAATTGCTGATTTAAGAGATAAAAACTATATTGGGGACGTTTCTTATGCTGAAGAGTATGTTAGAGGCGTGGTAAGTTCAAGAAAAGCTTGCAGTAAAAGGAAAATGAAGCAGTTTCTATTCAGAAAAGGAGTACATAGGGATGTTGTTACAGTAGCTTTTAACCTTTTTCCTCCTGAATTTGAGTATGACAATGCATTAAAAGAAGGTAAAAAGAAGATAAAAATGATCTTAGGTGCTGATGAATTTACTAGAAAAGCTAAGATTTCGGATTGTCTTTATAGGAAGGGGTATCCTTCTAGTGTCGTTACCCGTGTCATTGACACCCTATCCTAATTGAAATACAATGCACCTAGGATTTTGCTATGAAAAAGCGATTTTTTAAGATAAGTTCAAATACGTAATTTTATATGTAGTTTGCGTTTTTAACGTATCAAACTACTTGTTTTAATAGCAGATCCCTTTTAGTTAATTTAATATGCTTTTATTGGAGGTAATAAAAAATGAATATTTTAACGATAGTGTTTTTAGTTGCTGCTGCAGTACTCGGTAGTGGCGGTTTCTATTTAGTAAATTTCAAGAAAAAAGAAAATAGTGAGGATACTCCTGAGCCTAAGAAGGTGGAGTCTGAGAGTTCTGCGGTTGATAAGAGTGTCTTGGTTTTAGAGGCAAATGCTAAGGCTAAAGATTTAATTATTGAAGCTAAGACCCTTGCTTTAAGTATTAAAACAAAGGCTGAGGACGAAGCACGAAAAATAAAGGAAGATGCTTTAGAATCAGAAAGAAAACTAAGTGGCAGAAAAGCAGAGATTGAATCTAGGGAAAAGGAGATAGAGACTAAAGCTAGAACCTTAAAAGCTGTTAAAGAAGCTATAGAAAAAAAGCAAGAACAGGTTGAAGGTTTTAGAAAGAAACAGCAAGAAGAGTTAGAAAAAGTTGCTTCCCTTTCTAGAGAAGAAGCTAGAAAAGAACTTTTAGCAAGCGTTGATAAAGAACTTTCTGAGGAAAAAGGTAAAAGGATAAAAGAGATTGAAGAAGAGATAAAAAAAGAAGTTGATGAAAGAGTTCAAAAGGTATTAATAGAAGCACTCGAGTTTGGTGCAACTGATATTGTTGTGGAACACTCAACCTCAAAGGTAAAACTACCTGATGAGGACCTTAAGGGAAGAATAATTGGTAAAGAAGGTAGAAATATCAGGGTCTTTGAAGAGTTAACAGGTGTTGAATTAGATTTGGATTCTTCTCCTGGTGAAATTATTGTTTCTTGTTTTGATTCCGTGAGAAGAGCCATTGCCACAAAAGCTTTAGAGAGATTGATTGCTGATGGAAGAATACAGCCTGCAAGGATCGAAGAAGTTGTTGAGAAAACTACAACTGAGATGGAAAGTGAGATGTTTAAGGCGGGGGATGGTCTTTGTCATAAACTTGGAGTATATAACCTTCCAAAAGAGTTAGTTCAAATCTTAGGAAGGTTTAAGTATAGATTTTCTTATGGACAAAATGTACTTGAACACACTCTTGAAATGGCAAGGATGGGCTCATATATTGCTGAAGAACTTGGAGTAAATGTTAAAACAGTTAGAACCGGATGTCTTTTACACGATATTGGTAAGGTATTAACAGAAAAAGATGGTTCTCACGTCGATTTAGGTATAGAGCTTCTTAGAAAATATGATATTCCTGATAATATTATTGCTTGTGTTGCACAGCACCATGATGACTCTCATACTAGTATAGAATCAGCAATTGTTGCGTTGTGTGACCATGTTAGTGGTACAAGACCAGGATCAAGAAGTGAAGATTACGAGGCGTATGTTAAAAGACTTAGGGACTTGGAAGAAGCAGCTACAACCTTTGATGGGGTTGAAAAAGCTTATGCAGTATCTGCTGGAAGAGAAGTTAGAGTGTTTGTGTCCCCTGAAAAGGTAGATGATTACTCGGTCGCTCTTCTTGCAAAAGAGATTGCTAAAAAAATAGAGCTTGAACAAACGTACCCTGGTGTAGTAAAAGTAATAGTGATAAGAGAAACTAGAGTCGCAGAGACTGCTAAGTAATCTTAGACATAAAAAATATGAATTATTTAGTATATGCACTAATTTTATCCATAGTTCTTTTTATACTCGGTAGGTTAATGGGCTTTGTATTTAAGATCTTGTTCTTTTTTGTTGTAGTAGCTACTGCAATTATTTTATACAAGTCAACAAAAGAGCCCGTTATGGTTTTTGGAAGATACAAAGTAGATAATCTTGTGGTTGAGAAAGTAAAATAACATATGAAGATATTATTTATTGGGGAGATAGTTGCAAAGCCAGGAAGACAAATTGTTACCCAAATATTACCCGAAATTATAAAAGAGAAAAAACCTGATCTTGTCATTGCAAATGCTGAAAATTTAGCAGGTGGCAGAGGTGTTACAGAAGAATCAATTGAGGAGATGAGACTTATAGGAATCGACTATTTTACTAGTGGCGAACACGTTTTTTGGCATAAGGGGTCTGAAGATTTTATTGATAATCTGCCTGTTTTACGTCCAGCCAACTACCCTGAAGATACGCCAGGCAAAGGTTATGATGTTATTGATTTAGGAGCAAAGGGTAAGGTTTTTTTAATAAACTTAATGGGCCAAACTTCCTTTAACAACAAAAACGCATTTCTAGATAATCCTTTTAAAAAAGCTGAAGAGCTTGTAGATAAAGCAAAAAGTGAGGGTGCTGATGTAATCTTGATAGACTTTCATGCTGAAGCTACAAGTGAGAAGTACTCTTTAGGCTTTTACCTAGACGGAAAAGTCGATGCCATCGTGGGAACACATACTCACGTTCCTACTTGTGATCAAATGGTTTTACCCAAAGGAACGTTGTACATAACCGACGTTGGAATGTGTGGGGCTGTGGACTCCTCTCTAGGCGTGAAAGCTGAAATTACCATTAGAATGTTTTTAACCGCTAGGAATCAACGTTTCGAATGGGAAAGTGCTGGTAGAAAGGCATTTCGCAGTGTATTATTGGATACAGAAGCAAACTCTATTGAGAGAATTGATAAGTTAATTTAATTAGCCTACCTAGGCAGTATTTATTTGGAAGGGGGTGTTTTAGATGACAAAAATGGATTTAATAGCTAAAGTCGCAGATATGGCTGGAATGACTAAAGTTGATGCTGGAAAAGCAGTTGATGCTGTATCAGACGCTGTACAGGGTTCTCTAGCACGTGGTGAAAAAGTTACATGGACAGGTTTTGGTACCTTCGAGGTAAGATCAAGAGCAGCCAGAATGGGAAGAAATCCCCAAACTGGGCAACCTCTCCACATTCCTGCAAGTAAAACTCCTGCTTTCAAAGCTGGTAAAGGCCTTAAGGACTCAGTAAGACACTAGTCCTTTCTTTATTAGTTGTACTGCTAAGGGCTCCCACGTTAATCGTGGGGCTCTTCGTTTTTGTCTAAGTAGTGATAAAATATTTCTTGTTATGCCAACACAAAAAGACTACTATCAAATACTAGGTGTAAAAAAAGATTCAACCTTAGATCAGATAAAGAGGGCATATAAAAAGCTTGCTAAAGAGCACCATCCCGACATGGTTAAAGAATCGGATAAAGAAGCTGCTGAAAAGAGATTTAAAGAGATAAATGAAGCCTATCAAGTATTAAGTGATTCCCAGAAAAGAAAAATGTATGATCAGTTTGGTTCTGGATTTACTTCTCAAGGGTTTTCAGGTCAGCAAGGTGGGCAGCGGGGCCCATTTACTTATACTTATACAAGTTCAGGCGGTACTCCTTTTGATTTTGGAAATGGAAACTTTGACCCTTTTGATATTTTTGAAGAATTCTTTGGATTTAGAGGTTTTAATTCAAGAAGACCAAGAAAAGGTAAGAATCTTTACTATCAAATGAGAATAGAGTTCAAAGATGCTGTTTTTGGTTTAGAGCGTGAGGTAGATGTTGAAAGTGGAAAGGTAAAGGTAAAAATACCTGCAGGAGTAAGAGATGGAACAGAGATTAAGTTTGCAGGAAAAGGTATGCCTGGCCCTAATAGTGCTCCAAGCGGGGACTTATTCATTACTGTAAGAGTTAGAGTTCCTGAAGAGTTTATGATAATGGGGTCAAATATTGTAGTTGTAAAAGAAGTTAGTATGGTTGAGGCAGCGTTGGGTATAAATATAGAAGTTCCTTTCGTAGATTTGGATAAAAAATCTGGTATTGGTAAAGCTAAACTTAAAGTTCCAGCCGGTACGCAGTATGGAGCTAAGTTTGTATTAAGAAACAAAGGCTTACCTGTTATAAATAGATCAGTTAGAGGTAATTTAATAGTCCAAGTTCTTGTAAAAATCCCTCAACGTCTTTCAAAAAAGCAACGAGATTTACTTGAGAAGTTTGAGAAATAATTATAAAAAAGAAAAAACCGAAGGTAGATTATTAATCTAAATTCGGTTTTGTTAGTAGTACTATTTTTTATTCTATATTTTCGACTATTTCTGTTTCCACCTTTGGGCATACCGCGTCACCATTCTTGTTTATTCCCCATCCATAAGCATCTCCGTTTGGGATTTTATTAATTACACATTCTTTTTCTGATGAAATATGGTGTCTTTGGAATGCATCTTTTATTTGTTCCAGACAATAATTATCTTGAGGCGGAAGAGAGGCATCAATGAGGAGGTCTTTAAATATCAGGATACTGATCCAAGGTGGCATTGGTCCTAACTGGTTAGATACTGTCACAAACTCATTAGAAGTTGGTGAATATATTAGTGAATATAGTGGTTGAGCTGCCAACGACTCTCCTGTTTGTTCTGTATAGAATAGTAAATGTAACACAGTTCCTTCCGTTACCCTTATTTTAGTTTTGTTTATAGAAAATAATGTTATTCCATTCGCTGTTTTGGATTTACTTATTATGGTCTCTATTCCGTAGTTGTTTAAAACCCAGTTAAAATCATCATATTTATATTGATATAATGGGTCATAAATTACTGGATCAAATTCATAAGTAAAACACCCTTCAAAGTCTTCTGCGGTTCTATGTTGCGTTAGAGTAGGGGTAGAAATGGGAGTGAGAGTTGGTTTAAGCTCTTTTGTTTTTGTATTCTGATCTGTTACCGTGGGAGTGATTTTGGTAACAATTTGAGTTTCTATAACTTTTGCTTGACAGGAAGTTCCCAACGAAATAAAACAAGCTAGATACACTAACAGTAACGTAATTTTTATACTTTTCATTTTTCACCTCTATTGTTTATATTTTCAAGTTGCGTTTAGACTTACTATACCTTAATGTGTAAAATTGGAAAAGTTGAAAAAGACCATCAAGAATACCCAAACTATACAGGCTTAAGAACTTTTGATATTCAGTTTGATTATTCGGAGTAGGTTACAGAATGCAAAAATCGGAATTGCTTGTATTAGCCAATTCCGATTTTTAATCTCTCCACTTTCGCTTTACTTTATGGGTAAGTGACTCTAATCTTCGGGCATGGTAGTGGTGGTGGTCCCCATTGGTAGATCAGTCCGTTGTCAGGGTATCTATAAGTGAAGGCACAACTTTTTACTCTTTCATATACTTTCTGATCACCTTTGGGTTTACGTGTATCTTCTTTGTATAGTTCGTCAAACCATAGTGTAACTTCCCGACTACAGCTAAATCTATTGAGATACTTGTTTATATATGGTTTCCACTCATCACCAACGTATATATTGAGGATGTTCAACGGGGTTGATGTTATGTACTTTTCAAAGTTCGTATCAATGTATACACAGGTGTTCAAGTCGGGAGCATATATGCACCACCAGAACAACCTGCTGTCTCCCTCAGTTGTTATATAAAATAACACCCCAGGAGGAGTATATACGGTTCCAGTCTTTTCCTCATTTTTATAGAAACTGAAAGAAGTTTCGTTCTCAGTAGCCTCGCTTTTGCCAATTCTGAAAGTATCTCCATTGTTAGCATAGATTTTGAGACCCTCATCTGTCCATTCGTGCTCCTTGTACATTCTGTTTACAAGAGAGTGTAAATCCTCACTTTGACTTTTTACAGAAGACATATCTTGAAATGGCACAACAGGGTATTCTATGAGAGATGTGTACCAGAATTCTTCTATGCTCTCTGGATCAACTGGGTTCGTAGATAAAGGTTGGTTCTCAATGGTTTTTGTTGGGGTTATCTTTGGAGTTTCCGTTTGGATAACTACAAGTGTGTTTGTTGGTGCTGCCTCGGTAGCGCTTGGAATACTTTTGGAACAAGATACAGCCAATATTAGTACCGCGATAGGGATTAGGAAAATCAAAGTCCGTCTCATAATTTGTCTCCTTTCCTTTGTTTTATCCTATAGGGATATTACCATTTTGAATTGTTATACTCAAGTGTAGAAGATAATTATATTTATAGTTTCCCTTTTATATATGTTGTAGAATTTAATTGCTGTGAATTTTGCTTTGGATAAAATAAAAACTAAAGAAAGTAAAGATTATAGCTCTGTAGAGAGAATACACCTCATGAAATCTTTTGTACTAGTCGTTTTGCTGATCCTGATCCCGCTTTGGTTTTTTCCTCTCCCGCCTCTCTACTCCCTTTATTCGAACCCTTTTTTCGTTTTACTGGAGGAAAAAGTCAAATTTCGTACTCAAAAAGAAGACATTACACCTACTATGGAGATAGGTGGTTTTTCCATTCCGGTACCTGAGAAAGATTTTGAGGACGAATCTATAGATAACTTTGTTGATTGGGCCACTTTGGAAAAAGCAGACAATCTAGGAAGCGTTTTAGATTCCTTTAGGAGTAGGTGTAAAAATGGGGACCCTAAAATACTTGAGGAAGAAAAGGTTAAAGAATATGTTGAAAGTATCCTGGATCGGGAACTGCTTTGTCTGACCCTGGAAATTACATCGTTTCGTCTATCTGGAAATATTTTGTCCGAAATCAGTAAAACACACGTAATAGGCAATATTAGGAATAAGGATTTCCAGACGAGGAGTATTGTTGTTTCTAGTGTAGGTGCAGCTTTTGGTTCCGAAATGGAATTGGATTTTACGTGTAGAGGTGGGAGGACAGTTTTTCTTAATAATGAGAACCTGGATTTTATAAAGATTTCCGAGGCTGTTATGCAGGAAATATCTATAGGTGATTTTATTTATTCTGAATGTGGGGATGACTTGTGTAAAGCAATTTCCGATTATTGTATAGTTATTACAGGGGATACGAACTGACTATGGATCGAATAGAAAAACATTTTAGATATCTTTTTCTGTATATTCTTACATCCTTATTGCTTTCTTTTAAAGTGAATGCACTGCCCGCGTGCAACTGTGGTGGTCCTGCTTATTCCACGTCCACATATTGGAAATGTGCTAGCAACGTTTGTTGTAAAGGTCAGGGCTGCCCTTCATGGGAGTGTGGTACAGCATGTTCAGATTGGGATTATAGGTGCAAAAAATGCATAACTACGAAAACTACCTGTAAGAAAACTTGCTCTTACTGCACCTTGAATTGCACAGCTATAGGTCCATATGGCCCGTACACATACTGTTGCAGAAAGTATGGTTGGTGTTGTGAGTGGAATACCTCTACAACATGCACTACAAGTACATATGAAGAGTATTGTCCTAGCGATACTACATACGTGGGTACAATTTGCGATGAAACCACTACAGTATTTTGTGTGGGAGTGTGTTACTTATGTGACCCAAGCCCACCCCCACCCTCTCCAGTGAATGGTGGTTGGTGTGCTTGGGGTGCTTGTTCTGCAACTTGTGGTGGGGGAACTCAAACTAGAACTTGTTCGTGCCCTTCCCCTGCAAATGGAGGAGCAAATTGTGTAGGCCCATCTACTCAAGCATGTAATACTCAAGCTTGTACATATAGTCTTAAAGTATATGTTAGAAACGTGGATAACTACCCTTCATGTAATAGTGGTTGGACAACACAACCTTTGGAGAACCAAGCTACAGTAAAGGTGTATTCAGATAGTGCAGGTTCCCCAAGAGCACTTCTTTATACAGGTACAACAGGAGCAAACGGCATAGCTAGCTTCACAACTATTCCAATAGTAAATTCTACAGTACATATTATAGTTTCAAAAACTTCAGGTGAAGAGGTCTATCAACAGCTATGTTCTACCCCACTTGTGTATAAAGCTGTATTTACAGGTCTAACTAACGGTTCTGTAAAAAGTGTAGATATAGGAATAGCTCCAATACCTACAGAATCGTGGAAAACAGTAGTAGATGGAGATTTGTATTCAAGCAGTGTTGGTGTAGAGATATCAGATAAAGCACCATTGGGGGGATTTGTTAATTCTCTTATCAATCAAGGAGTAAATGATAGTGGGGGTTACGCTTTTTCTTCTCAAAATGAATT
>JAHIRX010000037.1 GCA_018818485.1 Patescibacteria group bacterium | reverse complement strand
TGACTGAGGCCTGTGAAAATCATAACCCATTATGAAAATTGCATCGGCTGCTTTACCGAGTTTCTCAAGTTTAGAGCTTACCCCTTTTTTCTTCTATTGAATCTGCAAAAGCCGACACAACTAGGAAAGAATCCTCGTAGGTTTTATCTAGCTCTTCATTTAGAAATCTAGTTAGTTCCACAAATTTTTCCTGTTTATCTTCTTCTGTAAACCCCGTGTATTCAAAATTAAGATTTACATCGGTAATGTCTTTTTTATCAAGCTCAGTTCTTAAATTATTAAGTAGGGTATCCCAACAACTTCTGCAATCTAAAAATACATCTATGTCCTCATCTATATGTGCAATCACAGTAAGGGCAAATCTAATGTTTCTTCTGCTGGCTTTCCTAATTAATTTACTTAGTACATCGTTGTTTTCCCAGTTGTTTTTAGCAGGTTCAGTGATTACGTTATCATCTTCACCAAGGGTTGTTTCCATAAAACTTCCATCGGGGTTTAGGTAAAGCCCAAAATAAGCAATATGAGTAAGTTTATCTAGTTGGAGGTACTCAGAGTTTTCTATGCTCCAGTAAGGTAGATACCCATAAATAATTCTTTTTGGTTTTTCTGCAATTCCAAAAAGTGAAAATATATTTACTGAACGAGAAAATGGGGATAAGACACTTTTTCCTGAAATCTCTCTTTCAATAATAAAACCAGCACTTCCCATAAGTATTACTATCAAAAATATAAAAAGAGTCAGTTTAGTTTCATGATTCACTAAGTAATTATAGCAAGACAGTGTAATGTTAAAATATCTTTGTGCTAATGCTAAAAAGAAAGAAAAGATATTGGCTTTTTGTTATACCAGCAGTAATGCTAATTTTAGGATCTAGTTATTACTTATATTTAAGGCAAAAAGCTGCGTTTGATCAGGAACTAGCCCTTGAAATCGTAGAAATTGAGAAAGAATCTGTGTTTGAGTGTCTAAACACACAAGAAATAGAGTATTTATATTATGCCCATACGGATCCTTTATGGGAACCAAATAATAAGTTTGGGATATATCTTTATGCTGAGGTTAAGCAGTTTTTTGAGATAGCTCAAAAGTTAGTAAATTCAAATGGCGGTGAGTGGGGTTACGTTTTAATTCCATACAATGTTAAAGATTACGATTACGATAAATGGTCCAGAGTGTTTGATCAGTTGAGAGCTAAAAATCTTATTCCTGTAATACAGCTTTGGAATGTGGATGTAGATAAATATGTAGATCAGACTAGACGAGCTGCTGAGTTTTTAAATAGATTCATATGGCCAATAAAGTATAGATATGTAAGTGTATATAATGAACCAAATAGTGCTAACTTTTGGTATGGAACTATAAATCCCGAAGAGTATGCACGGATACTAGATTACTCAATCACCATATTTAAAGAACAAAACGAAGATTTCTATATTTTAAACGGAGCCCTCAATGTTAGTGCTCCAACAAATGCAAATCATATGGATTCTTTTACATTCATGAAAAAAATGGAGGAGGAAGAGCCAGGGATATTTGAAAGACTTGATGGTTGGGCATCTCATCCTTACCCACAGCCAAACTTTTCAGGAAACCCAACAGACACAGGTAGATGGAGTATCAAAGCTTATGATGAGGAATTAAGGTTTTTAAAAGAAGATTTAGGTGTAGAAAAGGACTTACCGGTATTTATTACAGAAACAGGTTGGGCACATGCAGAAGGTACAGTGTACAACCCAAGCTTTTTACCAGTAAAGACAGTGGGGGAGTACTTCAAACAAGCTTATGAAGATGTGTGGTTAAAAGACGATAGGGTAAGAGCAGTAATGCCCTTTACAATTAGGTATAACCCACCATTTGATCATTTTAGTTGGGTAAATATAGACTATGTTCCCTATTATCACTATGACGTAGTAAAATCTATTAGTAAGGTTAAAAGTGAGCCCCCACAGCTTATTATGGAAACTATAACCATAGGAGGTTGTGATGAATAAAGAATCCACAAGCGTAAAAGTCGCAAGTAACACAATTTATCAAATCATAGGAAAAGGCATAAGCATGAGTATTACTATGCTTGCTGTTATTATTATTACCCGAGTCTACGGTAGAGAAGGTTACGGCGCTTTTTCTTTGATGCAATCATGGCCAGCACTATTTTTTATGATTGTAGATTTTGGTGTTAATGCTATTGCAGCAAGGGAGCTGTCTAAGGACTTTTCAAAAGCAGAAAAGTATATAGGTAATATACTTTTGATGAGGATTATATTTTCTCTTTCAATAGTTTTCCTATTAAACATTGCTTTATCATTCTTTCCTTACTCTCAAGAACTAAAAGTTGGAATTAGGCTTGGGTTGTTCTTGCTTTTAACTCAAGCACTTTTCTCTACATCAAATATTGTTTTTCAAGCAAGACTTAAGTACGATAGCTCCGTTATTAGTTATTCCCTTGGATATTTAGTAATTCTAGCCTTAGTTTTATTATTTTCGTATTTTAAAGTAAATGTAATGTGGGTTAATTTCGGTTATGTAATTGGAGGAGTAGTCACATTTTTAATGACTTTAAGGTTTTTGAATAAGATGGGTATTTATCCGAAGCTAAATTACGACAAAGATTTGTGGAAGTACTTGTTTAGTAGTGCACTGCCTCTTGGAGTTATGTTCGTTTTAAGTCAGATTAGTTTCAAGGAAGACGCCATTATGCTATCTGCCCTAAGACTTCCTTCTTCGTACGGACTAAATAACACAGAATCTGTAGCGGTTTATGCACTTCCATACAAGGTATTTGAGGTGTTACTGGTGGTACCCACATTTTTTATGAACTCAGTTTATCCAGTACTAGTAAGACATATGGAAGAAAGCAAAGAGAAATTAAAAGATACGTTTTTTAAATCCTTATGGTTCTTAGTAGGCTCTGGGATTATAGTAGGCTTGGTTAGTAGTATTCCTGCCTCTTTTGTAATTAAGTTCTTAGGAGGTTCAGAGTTTGCTCAGTCAGTACCTGTTATGAGAATTTTAGTTCTCCCAATAGTCTTTTTCTATTTAACATCACCAAT
>JAHIRX010000036.1 GCA_018818485.1 Patescibacteria group bacterium | reverse complement strand
TTGAGGATAGCGGTCTGTACTCTATTGTTATCAAATCATTTGATAGGCTAGATTTTTCAGACAAACTAATTCCCACAAAAGTAGTTAATCCAATAATCTTAGAAGAGGATATTTCAACCCTACTCCCCGATGTTAAAAAGATTATAGATAGGCAAATGGTTGTTACATATGGGAGTGATAGATGGGTACTAGAAAGAGAAGATCTTTTAGAGCTATTGGCTTTTGAAAGAGAGGGAAGGGTAAAGATGACGTTAAGTGAGGCTAAGTTTGATGCCTTTATGGAAGAAATTACAAATGAGGTAAATCAACTTCCTAAAGGGCAGGTTACTAAAACAGATGGGGATAGGGTTATCAATTTTGAAATTACAAAAGAAGGTAGAGAAGTTGATGTTGCTAAGTTTATTGATGATTTTAGAAATGCATATTTTGGATTGAAAGAAACATTAGAGTTACCAGTAAATGTGGTAGAAGGATTTGCTGATAAAGAAAAATATGGAATTTATGCACTTCTTGGAGAAGGTACATCTCATTTTGCAGGTTCTGCTCAAAGTAGAATTCATAATTTAACACTTGCTGCTGATAGAACAAATGGGGTTTTAGTAGCTCCTGGTGCAACATATTCTCTTAATAATTCAGTTGGAGATATTTCTGCAGCTACTGGTTTTCAGACAGCTTACATAATAAAGGGAGACAGAACTGTCTTAGGTGCAGGAGGTGGGGTTTGTCAGACATCTACAACTTTATTTAGAGCAATACTTTTTTCAGGTCTTCCAGTTGTTATGAGATACCCACATGCTTACAGAGTTTCCTATTATGAACAAGATATGGGTATGGGATTTGATGCTGCAGTTTTTCAACCTTCATGGGATCTAAAATTTAAAAATGATACTGCGGGGTATGTCTTAGTTCAAACCTCTTATGATCTTAATGAGCAAAGTTTAACCTTTAAGCTTTATGGAACACCAGATGGTAGAAGTGTATATATTCCAGACCCTGTGGTACTAAGTCAATCTCCTCCTCCAGAAACTTTGTATCAAGATGACCCCACGCTACCAAAAGGTACAGTTAAACAAATTGATTTTGCAGCTTGGGGAGCAAATGTAATCCTAACTAGAACGGTAAGAAGAGATGGAGAGGTGCTTTTTGAAGATGTATTCAAGAGTAATTTTCAACCTTGGAGAGCAATCTATCTAGTAGGTACTAAAGAGTAGTTATATTAATACTAAAAGTTGTGTAATCTGCATCTTCTTCCAATGATCCTACGATAGTTACTACCTCGTCATTCTTTTTAAATTTAAGTTCTAAAAATGAAGGAGAATCTCTTTCAGAAATTAATTTATAGTTTTTATTTTCATAAATATTTCTATAGAACTGACTTATTTCTTCTAAAGTTTTTCTAGTTTGAAGAGTAACTTGTCTGCTTTGAGGGGTTTCAAAGAATCCTATCTTTTTAGAATCTGTAGGATAGGGGAGGTTATCAGAACTTATGGTTTTAATACCCTTGACCTCTTCTAGTTTTCTTAAGATCTTTGGAGAGTATTTAGTAAAGATAAAATAGCTAGTAGCTGAGATTCCGAACACTAGTACAAGAGCTATTAGTGCTTTTTTAAAATCTTTAGGCATTAAGTTTATTATACAAGTAGATTTAATAAGAGAAAACTATGGTGATCTTAGTATCTAGAAACTGGAACTCCCTTATCTAATCACCTCTAAAATATCTAAGGTTTTAAAGAGTACAGATATTGTTTATTTAATAGTTTGAATAAAAGGATACTTCATTGTTATTTTATTACCCAAGAAGGTATAGAAAAAAGGAATAGTAATTGATTTAGAGATTTATGACCTATATAATATGTGAACCTTATAGGAAAGGAGGAAAATTAAATGTCACTCCTTGATGAGAGATGGCAGCTTCTATTCGTTTTTGATGAAAGTGGCGACAGTGGCGGCGGTGATGATGACAGCGACGACGAGTACGATGACGGTGACGATGACGCTGACGGAATCGGAGATGACGGCATGGATGACCCCGAGGACTAATAAGACAATCTCTTAGAGGTAGTGTGCTTGTTAAAACGATGAAGCAATATAATGGGTAGATTTCTAAAATGACTTCTGCCCATTAAGTTTTTACACAAAGGGTTTTCTGTAGTTTATAATTACAAACACCCATCTTATGCATACTTTTAAAGATTTTAATATTGAGCTTGAAGAAACTACATTATCAAATGGTATAAGGGTTTTACTCCTTAAGAAAGAGAATGCCCCTATTTGCATTGAAGTTGCTTTTGCTAGTGGTTCTTCCTTTGACCCTGAAGGTAAAGAAGGCCTTTCTCATTTTACCGAACATATGATTCTTGCTGGTACTAAAACTTTTCCCAGTAAGGATAAGTTAGCAAGTTATATAGAAAATATTGGTGGAGTTATTGGAGCTAGGACTTCTCCGGAGTTTTTATCTGTACGGGTAGAAATTGTTGATAAAGATGATATTGAGTGTGTAGGCACTATCCTAAAAGAAGTCTTTACTCGATCCTTGTTTACTCAAAACTCTATAGAAACAGACAGGAAGGCGATATTGAGTGAGATTAACGACAAAGTTTCTTCACCTTCTGGATATGTGTGGGAAATATTTAAAAATATTGCTTTTCAGAAAACAGTTTATGAACACAACATACCAGGAAGCAAGGATTCTGTTAAAGCAATTACGAGAGGAGATTTATTATCTTTCTATGAAGAAATGCTAAGTTCTGGGCGTGCTATTGCTGTAGCGAGTGGAGATATTGAAATAGACGAGCTAACTAGAACTATAGAAGATAATATAACTATTAAGAATTCAGAGAATTTTAATTTCGATAAAGAGGTAGAGACGATCAGAGAT
>JAHIRX010000035.1 GCA_018818485.1 Patescibacteria group bacterium | reverse complement strand
ATATTGCTGTTCAATCTGGGAATAATGCTGTTTTAAAGGCAATGAGAAGAAGGCACACAGTCGAGGAGTTTTTAACTTTAGTGGATGACATTAGAAAAATAAGGTCTGATGCAGAGTTTGGCACTGATGCTATTGTTGGTTTCTCTGGGGAAACAAAAGAACAATTTATGGATACTGTTGAGTTATTTAAAAAAGTTAGATTTTCCGTTGCCTTCATTAGTATGTACTCCGAAAGAGAGGGAACACGCTCCCAAAAGAATTTGAAAGATAATGTTAGTTTGGAAGAAAAGAAATGGAGACATGGGTGTCTAACTAAAGTTTGGAAGAAATACAAACCATGAAAAACAAAGTTTATATAATTTGTGGACCCACGTCTTCAGGTAAAACTTCTCTAGCACTTGATTTGTGTAAAAAGTATGGTGGAGAAATTGTTTCAGCTGATTCAAGACAGATTTGCAAGGGGATGGATATAGGGACAGGTAAAATTCCAGTAAATTACGACTTTTCGTTAGAAGAAGAGGAAGAAGTATGGATTGTAGATGGTGTAAAAGTGTGGGGATACGACCTTTTTTCACTTGATGAGTATTTTAGTGGTGTTGATTGGGCTAATTATGCACTTAGAAAGATCAGAGAAGTATTAGATAAGGGTAAAAATGTATTTGTGGTTGGGGGAACTGGTTTCTACTTAGATCTATTCACAGATAGAGTTAAACCTTCAAGCGTTAAGCCTGACTTTGAGTTAAGAAAAGAATTAGAGGTTATAGGGCTTGAAGATCTTCAGAATAAACTTAGGGAGTTAAGCGTAGAGGAGTTTAGAAAAATTGATAAATACAACAAAGTTAGACTTATTAGAGCTATTGAAAAAAATATTTCCAAGGAGAAAAGAGAGATTGAGTTACCTTATTTAGATATAGATTTTGTTTGGATTGGCTTAAAATCCCCAAGAGAATTTTTGTATGAGAGGGCTGATAACTGGGTAGACAAAGTTTGGAGTGGGGGTTTACTAGAAGAAACAAAAGATCTTTTAAAGAGATACCCGGATTCATCTAAACTTAAAGGTTTAGTTTATAAGACAGTTTCAGAGTATTTGAATGAAAGCTTAGACGAGAAAGAGGCTATTCAGAGAATTAAATTTGATCTTCATGCCTATATTCGTAGGCAACAGACATACTTGAAGAGAAACACCGATATTACTTGGGTAGATATCTCTAAAGACGACTTCAAGCAAATAATATACAATATTATTGATGGATAAAGAGATTGTAATCTCAATAAAAACAATAATTCTTACTCTCCTACTTATCCTTGCTGGTTACATAGTTTATGTACTAGGACCTGTTATCGGTATTATTCTTGTGGCAGCACTTCTTGTTGTATCTTTAGAGCCTGCAGTTCAGAAAATAATGAAGGTAACCTTTTTTAATAGGCCTGTTCCAAGAGGTGTTGCCGTTATCATCTCTTATATCATTTTTGTGTTAGTTGTAGTTTCTGTTTTTACATTTGGACTTCCACCAGTATTGGTACAGTTCCAAAGATTAGTAGTAGGCCTTTCCAACATTGATGGAAAGCTTGGGTTTTTACATGATCTAGGTATTTCTTTTTCTGACTTTTTGCCTGCTGCATCTGAGTTTTCATCTAGTGTTGTTACAGCGACCTTATCTGTTTTTTCAAATATTGCTGCATTTGTTAGTGTTTTGATTGTTTCAATATATATGTCTATGGATTGGGAAAATATAAAGAGGAACTTTATTGGGTTTTTCCCTAAAAACTTAGAAGAAAAAGCTGAAGACACGATAAAGGAAGTTGAAAATAATGTTGGGAATTGGGTTAAGGGACAACTTCTTTTAATGCTCATTATTGGTACAACTAGCTTTTTAGGACTTTTAATTATTGGTGTTAGGTATCCCTTGGCTTTAGGATTAGTTGCAGGAGTTTTAGAAATAGTTCCAGCTTTAGGTCCTTTGATTTCTGCAGTTATTGCTGCAATAGTTGGTTTTGCAGAAAGTCCTGCGAAAGGAATTGGGGCTGTTGCTCTTTTTGTAATTATTCAACAGTTGGAAAATGATTTGCTTGTCCCAAAAATTATGCAAAAGGTTTCTGGATTTAGTCCATTAATTATATTGATCGCACTTTTGGTTGGGGGAGAATTTTTTGGAATATTGGGAGTTTTAGTAGCTGTTCCCACGATGATGATACTGACGATTATTCTTAAAAAAGTTCTGGATTTTCCTCAGTAGGCTTATCTGCAGGAAGGTAATAAGCCAGATCCTGTTTCTCGTTGATCATCTATCTAAGCTCTATCTTTGCACCTTGCCAAGCAAGCTCAAAGCGGTGCGATCGTAGATTGCTGCGGGGTGGGATTGCCCGTTTCACCTTTATTAAACCTTTAGGGTCTAACAAAACTCGTCTCTGTTGCTCTCAGAAGATGTTAATTCACCCTCTGCCCTGTGAAGGGACCAGCAGTTACCTGTCGGAGCTTACGCCCCGTCCCCCTGCTTTATGCAGTCTGGACTTTCCTCGATGTATAAATACACCGCGATCAACCACCTTCCTGCACCGTTATTGTACCAAATATCTCCAGTTAAGTAAATCCTATAGTTTGATAAATGCTCTTATTTAATATACAATTCCAGAACATAAATAATAAAAGGAGATAACAATGTCCACCATGAGAGTAGGTATTTTTACTCATCTAGGATTGTATGAGATAATCCCTGGTAAAGAAAAAGAGTTTTTTGATAACCCAAAAATTGAACGAGAAGGTATTATCAGAAACAATGCACTAGGTATACTATCTTGGGAAGTTCTACAAGAAATTAAGGTTAATCTTCCCACATATCCTGACATACCTGACTGTGTAGATATACTAGAAAAAGGTATAGAGGTTGCTGGTGGTAATGTAGAGAAGGCAATTGAAAAAGCTAACACTGAATTTAAAGAGATGGAACTCAAAGATATAGCTTATCTAATTTTGATTTGGTTAAACAGAGGTTTCAAGACCAACAAGTTAGGCAGCGACTTGTATAAAAAACGCTGTATTTTTTATTCTCCCAAACCACTTTGTAACTCATATCTGACTTATGATAATAGTAGATTTATTGCTATTATTTTTGTTTTTATAGAAGGTTTCTATGATAAAATTGCTCTATGGAAAACGAGTTAAATCCTGAGGAATACCACGTTTTAACTCCTCAAAAAAAGAGGAAGTTTTTTGCTATTGGAGTCTTAATCTTTCTTTTAGTTATTCCCCCGCTTTTATACATCTACTATAAGTTTGCAGTTCACAGGCCTTCTCAGACTGATAGAGAAATAACTATTGAAGTTGGAAGTGGTGATAGCACCTTAGAAGTTGCAGACCTACTTAGTAAAGAAAAAGCAATTAATTCTGAGTTTTTATTTATTTTGTATGCCTTTTTGAATAGAAAAGACACAAATATCCAAGCTGGAACCTATACTATAAAGGCAGGTACCTCTCTTGTTGAGCTTGTTGCACAACTTGGGCACGGGACAAATGATTTGAAATTCACTTTTGTTGAAGGTTGGAGAGTTGAAGAGTTTGCAAGATTTGCCTCTGCTAGACTTCAAAAGATTAATTATGGAGAGTTTGTTGAACTTGCAAGGAAAGACGAGGGATATCTTTTTCCAGATACTTACTTTATAAACAAAGATGCTCAAGAAGAGGAAGTCATTGACCTTTTGAAAAATACTTTTGATCAAAAAACTAAAGAAATACTTACATCTGAAAACCTTATTAAAGCAGGTTTAACCAAAGACCAGGCCGTAATACTTGCTTCTATGGTAGAACGAGAGGTTTTTGATTCTGAAGATAGAAAAAAAGTTGCTGGAATACTCCTGAAAAGATGGAGAAATGGAATGAAGCTTGATGTAGATGCAACAACTCAGTATGCTGTTTCTTATAATATACTTTGTCCCGTAACGGTTGAAACAGCCTGTGCCCCAACTATGGATTCAATTATGGAGTTTGACTGGTGGCCACAAAGTCTTTCGAGTGAGGATATATCCTTTGATAGTCCCTACAATACAAGAGTAAACGTTGGTTTACCACCAGCCCCTATCTCCAGTTTTAGTCTCTCGTCTTTAGAAGCTGTCTTAAACCCCGAAGTTACGCCCTACTACTATTATTTAACAGACTCAAAAAGTATTACCCACTATTCCGTAACTCTAGACGAGCACAATCAAAACGTTGCGACTTACCTAAACGATTGATGGCTTATAAACTCACCTGTTAGTGCTTCCTCAATTAACTTTTTTGTAACTTTTATTCCCTCATTTTTCAATATGTGTTCTTCTACGCAAATTAGAATATCTCCCGTCTTTGCAAGTTCACATGCAATTGAAGGCTCTACAAGTACATCTACTATTTCCTTTTGTTTGGCTATAGAAAGATACGTATAATATTTATCTCCCTCACAAAGGGAAATCTTTATCCCAAAGATATTAGAGTTTAACGCAATGATAACCCTCTCAATATTTGTGGCCATTTCTGGATTAATGGGGGTTGTATCTATAGAAAGTATTGTTTGATCTAAAGGTTCATAAAAATAGTAGGTAGAAAACATGTTATTTTCGATTTTGGTTAGATACTTTACTGATTTATACATCTTTAGGTTATAATTTAGATACTTATGGCCGTCCTGCTCAAAGATCTCTACTTTAAAGTAGAAAACCTGAAAGGTAAAAAGCTTATTTATACTATTGCTGTTATATTCCTTGTTTTTATCCTTGTAGGTGTTCTGATTGGGTATTTTATGACACCAAGATTAAGTGAAGATGAAGTGGTGGGAAACGATATTGAGTCCCCATCTTCACCAAAGACTTATTACGAGGGAAAAATTGAGTATATTAATCCTGAGTTTTATCCTCTTGATGATATTTCTTATTCTCTTGTTGATTCAGATGGTAAACAAATATATCTTTTAAAGTCTGTAGATCAAAAACTTTCTATTGCGGAAGGGTTGTTTGTAAAAGTATCGGGTAAAATGAGCAAATTAAAAGATAAGAAGACAGATGTACTAATCGTTGATGAGGTAGTAATAAAAAATGCCACAGATTGAATTTAAAAATGTCACAAAAGAATACATTCCTGAAGATAAAGTACTTGATAACGTATCCTTTTCTATTGATTCTGGTGAATTTGTCTTTATTGTGGGACCCTCAGGCGCTGGGAAATCAACTCTAGTAAAACTCTTGACTAAGGAAGAGGCGCCTACGGAGGGAGATATTGTTTTTAACTCAGAGAGCGTACTTGATATTCCAAGAGATGAGATTTCTAGTTTACGTAGAAAGATAGGTGTTGTATTTCAGGACTTTAAGCTCCTAGAATCTAAAACAGTTTATGACAATGTTGCTATTGCTTTAGAAGTTGTAGATGCTTCAGATGAAGAGGTTAAGGATATAGTTCCAAACATAATTAGTTTAGTAGGTCTTACAAAGCAAGCAAACAGGCTCCCAAAAGAGCTTTCTGGTGGTGAAAAGCAGCGGGTTTCTATTGCAAGAGCTCTTGCTCACGAGCCGGATGTATTAGTTGCAGATGAGGCTACAGGAATGATTGATCCTGATTCCGCAGATGAGTTAATTGAGATACTAGAAAAGATAAATTCTTTAGGAACCACTATCATTATGGCAACACATGATATGAGAATTGTTGATAAACTAACCAAAAGGGTAATTAGAATAGAAGATGGCAAATTAGTTTCAGATCAAATAGGAGGAAAATATAATGGATAAAATTT
>JAHIRX010000034.1 GCA_018818485.1 Patescibacteria group bacterium | reverse complement strand
TATACCTATTAAATAAGGCTCTACAGCCATTAAAAAGGCATAAATTAGGGCGGTCTTCTTATCAAATAGTATAGATATGTATTTAATTTGAAATATCAGAAGGACACCAAGTACTAAAACCAGGACTCCTTTTGATATTCCGTGAATAATAGGGTAGTAGTCCGCATTTTCTAGGGATTTAGGTTCTCCTGCTGTTTTTAACTGATAAGAAAAAGCAGTTTGTTTAACAACAGAATTGATCCACATTAAAGTTACACCTGGATGATACTTTTGGTAAGTCTCACTAAAGTTACCTTCTTTTATTGCAGAAAGAAAGTTCTCAGAACGTCTGTGCCAACGAGCTGCATCCGAGTTAGATATATCTGTTCCTAAACCGAATATACGCAAACTAATAAAAAGTGTTAATACTAAAATGGTTAATATTTTATTCTTCATTTTTCTACCCTATAAATCTTAACAACTGTATCTCCCTGAGTATCTCTTATTGTATAAACTAACTCTTTACCACTAATTTGAACAAAAGCCCAATCATCTACAAAGCTTAGGGGCTCTTTTATACCGATGACGTAAAACCCCGTATCCGCTTTGTATTTAACATCCATATACCACTCAGATATTGTTTTCCACTCATTAGTTATATAACCATATGACTCATCATTAAGCATATTTTGCTCATTTATATAATTATTTATCTCATCCCAATATCTACTATGAGGAAATCCAAAAAGAGGAAGTTTTTGGTTATAGGAATATGTAGGTGTTTCCAAGATAGAGTATTTCTTTAGCCGCTTTGGCGGGTTTTTAATCTTATAAAAAGTCTTTTCTTGCCATGGATACTCCTTTACATGATCAATGAACATGAAATGAGTTTGATAAAACAGGAAAATAGAAACTAAGATCATAGTACAAACTAATATTTTTTTAATAACACTTGGAGCAGCTTTTATTAAATTTGAAATACCAATTCCTGAGAGAATAAACACAGGAATCAAAAAAATATATATGTGTGTACCTGGTTTTCTAACAAAGATTTCAAAAGAAAGATAACCAAACAAGAACCATACTAAAAATATCCAAGATTTACTAATAAAAAATACCCCTAAAATACCTGTAACTATTAATAACCAAAACGTAACAAAAGGATTATATAGTTCAATTAAAAGTTTGTATCTGTCACCTAGGCTGTATCCTATCTCTATTCTTCTTTCAAAATACTCATAGTTTTCTACACTATTTAACTGATACCTAACATAGGGAACTAAGAAAGGAAGTAAGAGTAAACATCCAAAAACAAGATTAAAGATAACTATTTTTATCTTTGAGGCTACCTCTAAGTCCTTTCGAACAAGATATTTAATAAATATGATTACTACAACTGGCAATATAAATATCGCATCCCAGTGAGAAAGAATAGAAAAACACCAAAAAAGTGTCCCAAGCAATGAGCTTTTAACCAGTTCTTCTTTATTCTCAATAAGATCAATATAGAAATACAAAGCAAGAAAAGAAAACAAAAGATTAAGGTTTTGATACTGAGCAATTCTTCCAAAACCAACTATGAAACCATTAACCATAAATAGAAATGTTGAAATAAAAGCAATCAGATCCTTTCTTGTTAATTTTTTTACTAAAGAATAAAAAACAAGGACTGATAGCACAGAGGTTATTGAAAAGGGTAGTCTTTGAGCAAGTTCATTTCTAAAATCCCCTGTTATTGAGTAAGGAATATGTGAAAATAAAAACTGCATAGGACCTTTTCTCTGACTCATAAAAAAGTCCCAAGTACTTTGACCTTCAGGAACCTCTAGAAATGCTTTATGTTCATCCCCGATATAGTCAGAGTACCCCAAATTCTTAAATCTCAGGTAACAAGAACCAACTAAGAGTATTAATATGAACAAATATTCTGTTTTAAATAATTCTTTTATCTTTTTCACAACGTAATAAAATCTCCAAAAACTCTAACACCGCGTACCCATAAACTAAGATACCAGGCGTAGAAGATATAAAACAGTACTATAGATGCAAAAAAAGCTACTCGATACTTTGATTTAAATACTTTATCTAAACCTAGAATCAAAAAGGGAATAAACCAAATTAAATAAGTTCTATTTAAAACTGGCGTAAAGGTAAAAAAGATTAGAAAGGAAATTAGAGCTAAAACATATTTATCTTGAATCTTTTTTGTTAGGTACAAGTAGCTAGTAACTAACCACCCTCCAAATGTTGCTATATAAACATAAATTTTTGCCAAAGACAGACTAAATATCCTTAGATGAGTGTACCAATCAATTAAAAATAGAAATGGCCTGCCTTGAGGATCCCGATTCCCATGAACTAAAATTGATCCTTTTATATAATTTTGAATGTCTGTTGCAGATTTTAGGAAAGGCAAACTCATTAAAAGAGCATAAGTTGCGCCTGATAAAAGAAATTTAAGCTTGTTTTTTGAATCTAAAAGGAAAATCGGAAAAAGAATAATACCGAAAGATTTAAAAGATATGGAAAGAGCATAAAAAAGTCCAGTTAGAATATCATTTCTACCTAAATAAAATAACCCTAGAAGTAAAAAGAATATACCGAATGGTTCCGTATATGAGTATGTACCATTAATGTGAAGGTACGGATTATACGACCATACTAAAACAGTCAAGAGAGTAGCTAGATAATCTTTCTTATATAAATGCATAATTAGAAGAATGGATACCCCAATATCAAAAGCCAATACTACAGACTTCCACATTCTTTGAAGAGGAAATCCAAAGTTTTGATGTATCAACAGTGGGGAAGCATAAAAGTACATTAGAGTAGGAAAATACGCGTAACCATGGTCCTTATATATCTCTGACCCCTCGTAACTAGCAACTGTCTTTTCGTAAGGGTTGTTCCCTTCTAATAAATCCATGGTTGCGCTACTATATGTATTTAGCTCACCCCCAGTTTCATCAAATACTTTATATTTTTCATGAGAGGTATAAAGAGTGATTAAAACTAAAACAGATATCTTTAAAATATCAATTTTCTTATTCCAAAGATTTGTAATCAGGGACGCCATATATGAAAACCGTCATGCCACTGAATTAAATACCAAGACATGAATGAGTAAAAAAGTACAAACGTTAAATAAAAATATTTCTGCTTCTTAAAAAGTTTATATACTCCAATGATAAAGATTGGTAAAAACCACAAAATATACGTTCTATTAAATACAGGGGTGAATAAATAGAAATTTAAGAAAGCTACAGTAGATAGAATATACTTATCCTTAACCTTAAAAACAAAGTAGAGAAGCGGAATTAATACAAAAGGAAAGAGCGTCGCCATTAAAGAATAGAATTTAAGCGGGATGATCTGAAAAAGCTCAATATCGTAATAGTAACTAATATAAAAAAGGAAAGGTCTTCCCTGTATAAACCTATCTCCATGAACAAAGATTGTACCTTGGAGGTATGTAGTGAAGTCCTGAACACTCTTTAAAAAAGGTATGCTAAAGAATAACCCAACTAAAACTGCAGATACCAAAAACTTCCATTTATCCTTTGTTTTAATTAAAAACAACGGTATTAAAATTATTGGAAAGGTCTTAAAAACAATAGATAGTGCTAAAAATGCTCCTGCTAGTACATCATCTTTTTCCAAATATATTACTGCTAGAAACATTAAAAGTACTGGAATAGGATCTGCGTAAGTGTATCCCGTTCTAAAAAAGTTATATGGATTAAAAAACCACATCAGGATAGAAAACAAAGCAATGGGGTAGTTCTTTTTAAGGAAATACTTGACTAAAAGAACTCCTACACCGATATCTGCAAGTAATACTGGTATTTTCCACAAAACCTCCAGAGACAACCCAAACTTTAGATGAATAAAATAGAGGCCTGAAAAAAGATATAAAAGACCAGGAAGATAAGCATAACCATGATTTGAAGGATCATTTGGATTTGAGTAGGACTCAATAGTCCATTTATATGGATTTATTCCAAAAAATAGGTCTTGTATGGCCTTTTCATAAGCATAAATATCTTTACTTGTTTGATCAAAGTAGACCAGTCTTCTCTGGATGGCCAATCCAAACACAACAATTATTAGAAATATCTTTAAATATTTTAAAATATTACTCTTTGCCATCAACTAGATATATTTTAGCAGTGGTAACCCCATTTACTTTAATTTCCTTAACCGTGTGTTTTCCACCAATTTGGGAAAAAGTGTAGTCTTTAACAAAAGAGAGCGGGTCTTTAACACCTACTACATAATAAGTACCTTCTCCCTCACCATAATTTCCACCTACATAAAAATTACTAATAGATTGATTTTCATTTGTTATATAACGAGGATAATCTAAACCTGCCAAGTACTCATTTATCTCAACCCACCCTCTTCTTATTGGAAACCCAATTACGTTATTTGGCAGATCCTCGTATGTGTATCTCCTAGTTTCTTTTCCTAAGATTATTTCTCGATCAAAGGGATATTCTTTTTTGACATCTGCAAAGATTAGAAATGATTGGTAATAAAAAAATGCTAGTACTAAAGATGCTGGAATTGCAACCAGCACTTTCCACCATTTATTAAGTAAATCTACTAAAAACACTAATCCAAATGCCGAAAGAATACTTAGTGGAATAAAGAGATTATATAAATGAGTTCCTTCGTGCCTAATAAAGACTAGAAATACAGAAAAGTTAATTAAAAACCATAAAAGTATTGCTTTTGTTTTCTTAAATTTAAATAAAGCAATAAGAGAGGTCCCTAGAATAAACCATAGATATACAAATGGATTATAAAGCTCAATCTTGAACTTATAACCAATAAGCTTTTCCATTAAGGTATTATTTTCACCCCCTAAACCTACTCTAGTAGAGAAGTACTCAAGATTATTCTCACTAATATGTCTAAAATATGGAATCATAAAGGGAGCTAAAATTAATGTTGATAGAACAATATTTGATACTACAACTTTAACTTTTATATCTTTAGAAATACTTTTACTTATCAAGAACCTTCCGTATATCCAAAACATAATAGGGTAATAAAAAACTGCATCCCAGTGAGAAAGACTGGATAGGCAACAAAACACAGTTGCTAAAAGAGAGTATCGTACATACTTCTTTTCTTTTATTAATAAGAGAGAGTAAAAATACAAAGCAAGAGAAGAAAAGAGTAAATTTAAACTTTGATATTGAACGATCCTTCCAAGACCCACAGTAAAGCCACAAACTCCAAGTAAAAGAATTGACAGAAATGCAATTAATTTTCTTCCACTAATATTTCTAACAAATAAGTAAAAAAATAGAAAAGATAAACTACTGGCAAAAGCAAAAGGAATTCTATAAATACCTTCGTTTAATATATTTGTACTTCCAAAAAGAATAGGAGTATATGCAACTAGAAATTGCATAGGCCCTTTTCTTTGACCTAAGAAAAACTCTCGAGTATAGACTTCCTCAATCTTTAGAGGGTACATCACAGTCGTTTCATCAGGAATATATTCAGAATAAGGTAGATTATAAAAACGCAAAAAACCAAGAAATATTAATAACCAAATAACTAGGGTCACTTCTAACTTTCTACTCATAAATACATTTTACTTTAAAATATTGTCGTGGCCAGGGATAAAAGAATAATTCCAGTTGAGCTTGATACAGGGTAGAATAAAAGTATGGGAGGTTACGAACAAAGCATAATAGACTTTCCTGAAAGCGAGAGTAATAGTCAATCAAATGTTGAAAATATAGATACTATAAGATATAATCCAGAAAACGTATCAGAAGGAGAAGAAATGGAAATTAAAGAGAAAGATGTTAAACCTCTTCTTAAAGTTTCTCGTGCATTGAAAACAAGCAAATTGCGTGGAAATATAC
>JAHIRX010000033.1 GCA_018818485.1 Patescibacteria group bacterium | reverse complement strand
CTGGAAGAGATTGTTGGTGGAATAGGTGTACATTTTGCATTTGGGATCATGTGCTCTATCCCCCAGGAACATACAAAAGATTTTCTCCAGAAAGACTTTTTGCTGAAGTTAAGCACGTTGTAGACAAGTATAGTGTAAAAGAAATATTTGATGATGCAGGTACCCTTTTTGTTGGTCCCCCGCTTAAAAAGTTTTGTGAGATGTTAATTAATTCTGGCTACAACAAGAAAGTTGTTTACAGCTGCAATATGAGAATAAACGCCCTGACTCGGGAGTATTACGATTTAATGGCGAAAGCAAACTTTAGATTTATTCTTTATGGTTTAGAATCAGGAAACCAAGAAACACTAGATAGGTTAGATAAGGGTTTGAAGGTAGAAGAAATTGAACCTAATCTCAAAAATGCCAAAGAAGCAGGTCTTGAACCTCATGTAACCATAATGCTTGGGTATCCTTGGGAAATAGAAGAAATGGCTCAAAAAACTATAGAGGTCTCAAAGGACTTGTTTAAAAAGGGTTATGTAGACACTATGCAGGCAACGATCGTTATTCCTTATCCTGGGTCTCCTTTGTACAAACAATGTCAGGAGAATGACTGGTTCCAAGTTGATCCTAAAGATTATGAAAAGTTTGATATGAGACACCCTGTTATGAAGGTACCTTTTAGTAATGAGAGGTTACTGGAGCTAACTCGATCTCTTTACTCATCATTTTTTAGTCCTGAATATTTATGGAGAAAGATAAAAACAATAAGAACAAAAGAGGATATAGCCTGGTTTTTTATGGCTGCAAGAAGAGTACTAGCTCACCTACTTGACTTTGATAAAGAACAGGAAAAAGTTAAGTGGTGGCATCCAAAGTTTTGGATAGACGCTATAAAGAGTATGTTTAACCATCTAAAGGATTCTAATAAATAACAGACAATTGATTTATTCTTACTTGGGTCGGTGCCCACATATATCTGTTATCTCTGAACATAGAAATATTATCTGGATCATTTACTACAGAATTGTTTGAGATATAGATCTTATATCCTTGGTACAAATACTTCTGGGGTATGAGTACGTCTGTGTCAAACGTGTTTTTTATCCTAGGTCTAATTTTTAATATTACATCTTCAACCCCGGAAATTTTTATACTAGACCCTTTTGTTAAACTTACATTTAGGTAAATATATCGAGCCGAAGAATTTACCGTTCCCATATAAACAAGCTTAGGCAGGTCTTTTTGACCGGAGAACAAGTCTGAGGCTAGTGACTCTTCAGTTTTAATATTAAGATCCTTTTTAGAAATAATTTCAAAATAGGGTTCTTCATATGTGTTTCCGGCATACACGAGTAAGAAGTTATTTATAAATTCTGTATCAAGGTAGTCAAACACATCGAGGTTGTATGATACTATCCTATATTCTTTAAGAAGCTCTTCTAATGAACTAAAATCAAGAGAGTTTCCTTCAAAAAATAGTGTGGCTTTTATGTACTTTGTTTCATCATAAATTTTTGTAATAAACCTTTTATTGCTATTTTCTTGGTCTGTGTCAGCTATTATAAGTGTGCTGGGATCTAAATTTAAGTTCGAGGCCTTAATAATCTTACTTCTAAATTTGTAGTCCCTAAACGTTTCAAATAGTGTCTCTTTCCACTTTAAGAAATGAATTATAAATATTGTTAATCCAATAAAAAATACAAATTTTTTCGTATTTTTAAATAGTCTTAGGTTTTCAATTCCAACAGCGCCAATAAGAGCAGCGGGTATATACAAGGGTATTTGAAACCGAGTTGTTGCAAAGCTTAGAAAAACCATTCCTATGTAAGGCAGGGAATAACCTAAAATTAGAAGTGACTTTTTTGAAAACATCCCAATAGAAGTGAGTAATAGTAATAGCCAAAAGCCCAAGCTTTGAAAAAATATTATTAAGAAAAACTTGTCAATTCTTGGATTATTTAAATGCTCTATACTATCAAACAGTCCCTTGTGAGGAAGGAGAAGGTGCTGAAGCTTATCAATGGCAAATCTTGTAAAAAGTACAGGATGATCAACAATCCATTCCTGGGCATTTTTTTTAAAGACTTTATCTCTTGAAGTTTCAACACCTACCCTTGTGTCATTTATAAGCTCTACAGAACCCATCAGATCATTAATTTCTCCTTCAGGCCAAGTAGTAGCCCTACCGTTAAATATTGAATCGTTATTACCAAGAAACATATTTATGCCGCCGTTTGTTGCTATTGAGGTAAGGCTACCTGCTAAGAGGCTATTTCTGATAATCCATAGCAGGAATACTGCAGTGGTGGTAAACCCAGAAATAGAGAATTTTAAATCAAATTTATGGGTTTTAGTAAATACATAAACTCCAGGAGCAAATAGGATTGGTATGTATATCAAAAAAATTGGTCTAACAAGAATCAAAAACCCGAAAACAAGGCCGCTAGCAATAGAAAAAGTAATTTTATTGTTTTTCTGCAAAGAAATAAGTGTTAAATATATTCCAAAAAGAAGTAGAAACTGTGCGAGGCCCTCAGAAAGCATACTGTTACTCACAAAAAGTAGTGGAGTGTTCAATGAGTATAAAATGACTGATATGATTGTGAGTTTTTCTCCTAAAACTTTCTTGGAAATCCCAAAAAAAATGTATAGAGAAAGAAGATGTAGTGCATACTGGGAAATAAGAACCCAAATATAATTAGTAGATCTTGTAACTAGGTAAACAAAGGCTATAAAAAGTGGGTAGCCTACTGG
>JAHIRX010000032.1 GCA_018818485.1 Patescibacteria group bacterium | reverse complement strand
TTCCTTTGGAAAAAGATCTATTTTCTGATCTTTTTTTAACTTAACTATAGCCTTCTTCCATTTACTTGTTTTAGTAAAACCCTTTGTTTTAGTTATTCTTTTCTTTTTGCCAGGTATAATCAAGGTCTTAACGTCTACAGCATCAACATTAAAAAGCTTTTTTAGCTCTTTTTTGACATCTTCTTTACTTGCCCTTAAATCAACCATAAACACATATCTATTCTCAGTACTAGTCAAAAGAATAGTTTTTTCTGTAACTATTGGTTTTATTAACACATTACTTATCTTCATCTTTGTTACCTTCCTTTTTACCTAAATATTTCTTTTCAATATCAAGTACAGCATCCTTTATAAAGATAATATTGTCTGATTTCAGTAAATCGTAAGTATTTAAACTTCCAGCAAACTTAGTATTTAAACTTAAAATATTAGATGCGCTCTTCACTAGATTTTCATCTTTTTTAAACCAAACTAAAAGAGCGCTGCTCTCAATTTTTAGCTTTTTCAAAATTTCAACCATAGTTTTTGTGCTTGGTTTTTCAAATTTAACTTTATCTAAAATAGTTACCTTTTTGTCTTTAAATTTATATGAAAGAGCAGACTTAAAAGCCAATACTCTCATCCTTTTTGGCATCTTTAGATTTGGTTTATAAGGCCTTGGACCATGTGCAATACCCCCACCAACCCAAATAGGGCTTCTAATTGAGCCGTGTCTTGCTCTACCAGTACCTTTTTGTCTCCAAGGTTTTTTTCCTCCACCTGAAACTTCCGCTCTAGTCTTAGTAGAAGATGTCCCTTGTCTTTGATTTATACTAAAAACCCTTACATATTGTGCAAGTAATGTGTCATTTGGCTCAATACCAAAAACATCATCACTTAGTGTGATCTCTTCTATTACTTCTGCCTTTGTATCTAATACCTTAACTTTCATCTTTAGATTCCTTGCTATTTAATACTTCTAATATTATTTTTGAATTTCTAGCTCCGGGAACAGGTCCAGAAACATAAACCAAATTATCTTTTATATCAACTTTCACAATCTTTAATCCCTTTATGGTTACCCTTGCATTTCCTTTTCTACCAGCCATTTTCTTGCCTTTTAAAACTCTACCGGGGGTTTGGCTTCCAATTGACCCCGGTGTTCTTGAAGTGATTCCTTGTCCTCTTGTCGCAGGACCTCCATGAAATCCCCATCTTTTCATAACTCCAGTAAAGCCCTTACCTTTAGATTTTCCTATTACAACAACGTCCATACCCTCTAAAGAGGCATCGGCCTTATCAGTTACCTCAATAACAGTAACTGGTATTACCTTACCGTTTTCACCAAAAACTTGGCTCATATTTAATTTTTTTCCTTTTATTTCAGTGTTTTCCATTTTTACAAAAAAATTAGCGCCCAAGGGCGCCCTGCCTCAATTTGACCCCTGTATGTAAATTATTAGTTATGTAACTAAATTTATCATTAAATTTATCAAAACCCTTGTAGAATACTACATTTTTATTGAAATTCCAACACCTGCAGGCAAGCTCAGCTTACTTAAGGTTTCTATCGTAGATGATGTTGGATTCAATACATCTATAACTCTTTTGTGGGTTCTTAATTCGAACTGCTCCCTTGACCTTTTATCAATGTGTGGACCCCTA
The DNA here is from genome assembly GCA_018818485.1 of Patescibacteria group bacterium. Classification (GTDB taxonomy): domain Bacteria; phylum Patescibacteriota; class WWE3; order UBA101185; family UBA10185; genus JAHIRX01. The sequence continues at coordinate 14,125 of JAHIRX010000032.1, read as the reverse complement.
ATAACTGTGAACCTCTCAATCCTTGTAGGTAGGGGAACAGGACCCACTATCGTAGCGCCCGTTCTCACTGCTGTATCAACAATCTTAGAACAGCTAAGATCAACTATCCTACTATCGTAGGATTTTAGTTTTATTCTTATCTTGCTGTCTTTACTTCCTTTAGCCATAATTCTGATGAAAAAACCCCGCTCAGCGGGGTTTTTCCTATCTTTCCATCTATTACTTAATAACTTTACTTACAACTCCAGCACCAACGGTGTTTCCACCTTCTCTGATAGCAAATCTCATGCCATCTTCGATAGCAACTGGGGTAATAAGCTTAACAGTCATTTTAACGTTATCACCAGGCATAACCATCTCAACACCATCTGGAAGAGTAACCTCTCCAGTAACGTCTGTGGTTCTAACATAAAATTGAGGTCTGTAACCTGTAAAGAATGGTTTGTGTCTTCCACCTTCTTCTTTAGAAAGTACAACAACTTCTGCCTCAAATTCTGTGTGAGGATTAACTGAACCTGGTTTAGCTAGTACCTGACCTCTTTCAACGTCAGTTCTTTCAATTCCTCTGAGTAATACACCAACGTTATCACCAGCTTGAGCTTCTTTCATTGATTTTCTAAACATCTCAACACCAGTTACGATTGATTTTTGAGTATCTCTTATACCAACTATCTCTACCTCATCATTTATAGCTACTTTTCCTCTTTCTACTCTTCCAGTAACAACTGTCCCTCTACCAGAAATTGTGAATACGTCTTCTACAGACATAAGAAAAGGTTTATCAAGATCTCTTTGAGGAGTTGGAATATGCTCATCGACTGCAGTCATTAACTCTTCAATACTTTTTATAGCATCAGCATCGCCTTCTAAAGCCTTAAGTGCTGAACCTTTGACTATTGGGGTATTATCTCCATCAAAGCCGTACTTTGTTAGGAGCTCTCTAATCTCTAGCTCAACAAGATCCAAAAGCTCTTTATCATCAACCATATCTGTCTTGTTCATGAAAACTACCATTTCTGGTACGTTAACTTGTTTTGCAAGCAAGATGTGCTCTCTTGTCTGAGGCATGGGACCATCTGGAGCAGAAACAACTAAAATTGCTCCGTCCATTTGAGCTGCGCCTGTGATCATATTCTTGATGTAGTCTCTATGACCTGGTGCATCAATGTGAGCATAATGTCTTTTTTCTGTCTCATACTCAACGTGAGTAATGTTAATTGTAATTCCCCTTGCTTTTTCTTCAGGGGATTTATCAATATCTGCAAAGGCCGTATATTCACATAGACCTTTCTCCGACAATACTTTAGTAATTGCCGATGTTAATGTGGTTTTACCATGGTCAACATGACCAATAGTACCAATATTTACGTGTTCTTTGTTTCTAACAAATTCTGCCATTTTTAATTTTTCCTTTCAGTAAATAAACTGTTTTCCTTTTAACAGCCATTCTGTACGTTTTTGCGAAGGTTCTTTTTGTCAAAGAACACTCGCTTACGTTCGGAATGGTGCTATTAGGCCAAAAAATAAGTACTTAAGCAAATGATAGTTAACCAAATTAAACCCTAAAAATCAAGGCTTTTTCCTTTAACTACACTTAACTCTGAGCCCCACTAACAATCTGCTCTGCAATATTTGCAGGAACTTCTTGATAGTGACTAGGTTCCATTGTAGATGATCCTCTTCCTTGAGTCATCCCCCTTAGCTCAGTTGTATATCCAAACATTTCAGCCAGAGGTGCTTTAGCCGAGATAATGACAGCTTTTCCCCTTGTCTGAGTTCCTTCAATCTTACTCCTTTTTGAAGACAAATTGCCAATAACATCTCCCATATATTCTTCTGGAACTACAACTTCTACCTTCATTATAGGTTCAAGTAGGTATGAGTCAGAAGCTCTTTGAGCCTTTCTTAAAGCTTCAATAGCAGCCATCTTAAATGCCATTTCAGAAGAATCTACCTCATGGTAGGACCCATCATATAAAGTTACTCTAAAGTCAACCAAAGGATACCCTGCAATTGTACCGTTTTCGGCAGCCTCTTTGATACCTTTTTCAACTGCTGGAACATATTCTTTTGGAATTGACCCACCAACTACTTTGTCTATAAATTCAAAACCCTCCCCTCTTTCTAAAGGCTCTACTTTAATAAGAACATGGCCATATTGTCCTCTTCCGCCAGTTTGTCTAATATATTTACCTTCTACATCTACAGGATTCCTAAATGTTTCTCTGTATGCAACTTGAGGTATTCCAGTGTTTACTTCTAGCTTAAATTCTCTTTTCATACGATCAACGATAATCTCAAGATGAAGCTCCCCCATCCCATAGAGGATTGTTTGACCCGTTTCTTGATTAGCTTTTACCTCAAGTGTTGGATCTTCTTCTAAGAATTTTTTGACAACTTCTCCCATTTTATCTCTGTCGTCCTTAGACTTTGGCTCTATAACAACCCCGATAACAGGTTTTGCAAAACTAATTCTATCTAAAAGTATAGGATTATCTTCACTACAAAGTGTGTCTCCTGTTACAGCCTTTGTTCCTATAGCTGCAGCTATTTCACCAGCTGAAACTTCCTTTACATCTTCTCTTTTATTAGCGTGCATTAGAATTATTCTTCCAAGTCTTTCTTTTTCTCCAGTTGTAGCATTGTATATATATGAGCCTGCTGTTGCCTTTCCAGAGTAGACTCTAAAATAAGTAAGTCTTCCTACGTAAGGGTCTGTCTGAACCTTAAAGGCAAGGGCTGCAAGAGGACCGTTTTCATCTGCCGGCAGTTCAATATGCTCATCAGATTTTTCTTTTATACCCATTACTGGTGGCTTATCTTTAGGAGAAGGTAAATAGTCTATTACACCATCAAGTAACTTTTGAGCTCCTTTGTTTTGAAGAGAAGTACCACAGTAAATAGGATAAATATCTGTATTAATAGTGAGTTTTCTTAGCCCAGTTCTTATTTCATCTTCAGTTAGCTCTTCTCCACTCAGATATTTTTCAATAAGTTTGTTGTCTGATTCGGCTACCTTTTCCATCATCTTTTTTCTGTAATTATTGGCTTTTTCAAGTAAGTCTTCTGGAATATCGTATTCGGTAACTTCTTTACCGAGCTCTCCTTCAAACTTATATGCCCTCATCTTCACAAGATCAATCATTCCAGTGAAATCTCCTTCCCTACCAATAGGTAATTGGATAGGAAGACCTTTATCAGTGAGTTTTTCAGCAATTGATTCCACAGACATATAGAAATCCCCACCAACCTTATCCAATTTGTTTATAAAAAATAAAAGAGGAACATCATATTTTTGAGCTTGTCTATAAACAGTTTCTGATTGAGGTTCAACACCCTGTGAGCCGTCAAGAAGTATTACACCACCATCCAAAACTCTTAAAGATCTTTCAACCTCTGCTGTAAAATCAACGTGTCCTGGAGTATCAATAATATTTATTCTGTGGTCTTTCCAAAAACAAGTGATTGCTGCAGCTTGGATAGTTATACCTCGTTCTCTTTCCTGATCCATCCAGTCTGTTACTGTGGTGCCATCATCAATATCTCCTATTTTGTAGGTTTTACCTGTATAAAAAAGGATTCTTTCAGTAGTTGTGGTTTTTCCTGCATCAATATGAGCAATAATCCCGATGTTTCGGATTTTTTCTAAAGGATACTTTTTGTTTGTTGTTTCTTCTGCCATACTTATTAGTCTTTAAAAATATACACGGAAAACCTGTTAATATCTAGCAAAATGGGCAAAAGCTCTGTTGGCCTCAGCCATTTTGTGAGTATCTTCTTTCTTCTTAATTGAATCCCCAATACCTTGATGTGCATTTTTTAACTCGTCATAAAGTCTGTCTGCCATAGGTTTTCCAGACTTTGATTTAGCAGCTCCTACAACCCATCTAATAGCCAAGGCCTCTGACCTATCATGCTTTAAAGGCATTGGAACCTGATAAGTTGCTCCTCCGACTCTTCTTGATCTTACTTCCTGTTGGGGCATAATGTTTTTGATAGCTTCTTCAAATACCTTTAGGGCTTCTTTTGGGTCCTCAGAAAGCTTTTCAATAGCATCGTAAACAATGTTTTGAGCAATAGACTTTTTACCTTCTTCCATAACAACGTTAATAGTTCTAGTTACAACTCTAGACTTATGAACGGCATCAGGAATTATTAGTCTTTTTTTTGCTCGTCTTCCTCTCATTTATTACTCCTTTAGCTTTCTTGTTCCATAAATTGATCTACTGCTTTTTCTTCCTTGAACTCCTGAAAGGTCAAGGGTTCCTCTAACAATCTCGTATTTAATGCCAGGAAGGTCTTGAACCTTACCACCTTTTACCAATACAACGGAGTGTTCTTGAAGGTTGTGTCCCTCACCAGGAATATATGCAGTAACTTCTCTACCGTTTGAAAGCCTTATTCTAGCAGCCTTCCTCAAGGCAGAATTAGGTTTTTTAGGAGTTAAAGTTCTAACTTGCAATACTACACCTCTTTTTAAAGGACTCGGAAATCTAACAATTTTTCTAAATTTTGTATTAAAATGCTCCTTCAAGGCCGGTGTAGAGGCCTTTTTAACCTTTTTTCTTCTTTTTTTCTTAATTAATTGATTTGTTGTAGGCATAGCTTACTCCTCGTAATCCGCTACAGCTCTTTCTCCTGTTGGGATAAGTCTACCAATAATTACGTTTTCTTTTAATCCTGTAAGGTTATCAATCCTACCAGAACATGCCGCATCTGTTAATACACTGCTTGTATGAATAAAGGATGCTGCTGATAACCAACTATCAGTTTTTAATGCTGCTTTAGTGATCCCAAGCATTACAATTTTACCTGTTGCAGGTGCTCCCCCACTAGCTAAGACTCTTTCTGCCTCTTCGTCAAAGCTTGCCCTTGTTGCTAATTCTCCAGTCATGGATTCTGTGTCACCGGGGTCTTCTATCTTAACATGATTGAACATCTGACTTACAACAACTTCTAGATGTTTATCATTTAAAGCAACGCCCTGAGAAGCGTAAACATTTTGAATTTCCTCAATGATATATTTCTTTGTTTCATCAACACCAACCGTTCTATACAAATCTGCAAGATTAAGGTTCCCGCTTGTTAGCTTTTGTCCTTTAACAACAAGCTCTCCATCTTTAACAACGATCTCTTCAACAGGGTCTACGAGGTATTCAGTTCTTTCTTCACCAGAGTCAGAAGGAATAACAATAACTTTTCTCTCGTCACCATTTTTCTCAACTTTTGCTATTCCAGTAATTTCTGCCATTACAGATAAGAACTTTGGCGCTCTTGCTTCAACTAATTCTTCAACTCTAGGAAGACCTTGGGTAATATCTTTACCTGCAACACCTCCGGAATGGAAAGTCTTCATAGTAAGTTGTGTTCCGGGCTCTCCAATTGATTGGGCCGCTGCAACCCCGACTGCAGTACCTAACTTAACAAGCTTCCCTGTCATGAGATCAGTTCCGTAACACTTAGCACATATTCCTCTTCTTGTCTCACAATGCATTGGAGACCTAATAGGGATAACCTCAATTCCGGCTTTTTCTATTTCCGCAACATCATCATCGGTTAAAAAGGTTCCTTTTTTAACAATAGTTTTGGATCCTTTCTTAACATCTTGAGCTAAGATCCTACCAACAACTCTTTCCGCAAAGGTTTGGAGAAGAGTGCCTTTTCCAACCTGCATCTCACGCCCATCGTCAGTACCACAATCATCTGCTCTTACAATAACGTCCTGACAAACATCAACTAATCTTCGAGTTAAATATCCTGCATCAGCAGTCTTTAGACCTTTATCCACAAGTCCTTTTCTAGCACCTCTTGAACTAATAAAGTATTCTAGTGCAGAAAGACCTTCTTTAAAGTTTCCAAAAACAGGAGTTTCAACAACTTTTCCGGTAGGATCCATAACAAGTCCCTTCATACCAGCAAGTTGGTTGATCTGATCTCTTGAAGTTTTAGTTGTACCTGATATAACAAGGGCCTTTATGGGGTTATGCTCATCCATAGTTTCCCAAACAGCGTCATCAAGCTCAGATCTAGCGTTAGTCCAAACATCTTTCTTCTTATTTCTAGCCTCTTCTATTGTGATTAATCCTCTTCTAAAATAGTTATCAAATTCAGCAACCTGTTGTTTTCCAGATTCAATAATTTTTTCTCTACTTTCTGGAATATCAATATCAGAAAGGGATACAGATTGACCACAAGAAGTTCCATACTTTAAACCTATATCTTTAACATCATCAATGAGCTTGACAATTATTCCTCTGTCGTCATTCTTTAAGGCTTTTATTAAAAGACTATTAGCCCTTCCTTTATCCATTGTTTCGTTAATATAACCAAAACCTTCTGGAACAACTTTGTTAAAGATTACTCTTCCTGCAGTTGTTTGTACTATCTCGCCATTCATTAATAATTTAATTTCTTGTCTTAAATTAACCTCTCTTGTAATATTGCATACGTACATCAGCTCATCTTCAGATGAAAAAACTCTTTCAAACAGAGGTAAAGTGTCATCTATAGAAGTCAGATAATAAACACCAAAAAGCATAATTTTTGTAGGAACAGAAATTGGGGAACCATCTGAAGGTCTTAAAAGATTATTTGTCGATATCATAAGTTCCTTGGCTTCTTTTATAGCTGGTTTGGACAAAGGTACATGAACAGCCATTTGATCCCCATCAAAATCAGCATTAAAACCAGGACACACACACAAGTGGAGTCTAATGGCGTTACCTTCAATAAGTTTTGGATAGAAAGCCTGAATACCAAGCCTCCAAAGAGTAGGTGCTCTGTTTAAAAGTACCGGGTGTCCTTCAACAACTTCTTCTAAAATATCCCAAACTTCAGGAGATTTTCCATCTAGATAGTATTTAGCACTTTTAACGTTAGGGGCATAGCCTCGAGCTAGAATTTCTCTCAAAACCATAGGTTTAAATAACTCAAGTGCCATATCTTTTGGAATACCACACTCATCAAGCTTTAGTTCAGGACCATCAATAATAACTGCTCTACCAGAATAATCTACTCTCTTACCTAAAAGATTTAACCTAAAAATACCTTGTTTGCCTTTAATCATGTCAGCAAGAGAGCTTAGCTCTTTTCTTCTTGAAGGTCGGGACTTCTTTCTTCTTTTAGAAGAATCAAAAAGCGCATCAACTGCTTCTTGAAGCATTCTCTTTTCGTTTCTAACAATAATTTCAGGTGCACCAAGGTCCAAAAGTCTTTTTAATCTGTTATTCCTATTGATAAGTCTTCTATAAAGATCATTAAGATCTGATGTTGCAAATCTTCCACCATCAAGCTGAACCATAGGCCTTAGGTCTGGAGGAATAACTGGAACAACCTCAAAAATCATTCTATCTGGAGAAACATTCGCTTTTCTAAACTGCTCAATGACTCTTAGTCTTTTTACTATCTTTTGAGCTTTTTGACCCTTTGATTTCTGTAGGTCTTCTCTTAATTTTTCTGATACCACATTCAAATTCATTTTCTCAAGAATCCCTTGAAGAGCACTGGCACCAATTTCAAGTTTACAAAACTTGTTCAAATAACTGTAAAGAGAAATATATTCGTTTTCAGAGATCACAGCATACATACCAACACTCTCTATTTTCTTTTGAACGAGTTTAAATCTCTTTTCTTGCTCTTCAAATTTCTTATCGTAGGCACTTTTCAGAACTTGTATCTTTTGTTTCATTTTCAAACTTTCTTCTTTTGCTTTTAGCTCATCTTTTTGTTTTGAAACAGTTTCTAATTCCTTTTGAAGTTTTACTACCTCGCTATCAAGCTCTTTTTGCAAAACATTTCTTGACCCCTCGGAATCTTTTGCAACCTGACTTATTGCTTTGGCTTTCTTTTCTGTATCTATCTCTGTAACAATAAATGAAGCAAAGTAGACAACTGACTCAACGTTTCTAGGAGTAACATTTAGTAAAAGAGCCATCTTAGAAGGAATTCCTTTAAAAAACCACACATGGGCTACTGGACAGGCAAGAGTAATGTGTCCCATTCTTTCTCTTCTTACCCTACTGTGAGTAACCTCAACCCCACACTTATCACAAATTACACCCTTATATCTAATACCTTTATATTTTCCACAGTAACATTCGTAGTTTTTAGATGGACCAAATATTCTTTCATCAAAAAGTCCATCTCTTTCTGACTTAAATGTTCTATAGTTTATCGTTTCGGGTTTTGTTACTTCACCATATGACCAACTAAGTATCTCCTCACCTGAGGCAAGATATATTCTTAATGCATCAAAATCTTTTAGTTTATTTATATCTTTCATTTTTGTTCCTCTTCTGAAGATTTTTTAGTTAAAATTTCTAAGTCCTCTTTACCAAGTTTTCCTTTAGACTCTTCTAAAACCTCTACAATTTCTTCTACGCCTTCCTCTTCTACCTTTTCCTCTGGTTCTTTTTCAACAGAGTAAGCTTCTAAAGCTAAACCTAACCCATTTAGTTTTCTTATTAGAAGTTTGAAGGTCTCAGGAACAGTTGGTCCTGGAATTTCATTTCCCTGGATCATTGCACTATATGCTTGAACTCTTCCTAACATGTCATCAGACTTTATTGTTAATATTTCCTGTAAGATATTTGCAGCACCATAAGACTCTAGTGCCCAAACTTCCATTTCACCAAATCTCTGACCACCAAACTGGGCCTTACCTCCTAGTGGTTGCTGTGTGATCAAAGAATAGGGACCTGTTGATCTAGCGTGCATTTTTTCTTCACTCATATGAACAAGTTTCAAAATATATGCAGATCCGACAACAATAGGATTATCAAAATACTCACCAGTTCTGCCGTCTATTAACTTCATCTTTCCCGTTACGGGATAGCCTGCTTTCTTAAGTTCCTCTTCAATCATTCCTTCTGGGATTTTTTGAAGAGAGGGAATCTCGTAATATTTACCAAGTTTTTCACCAGCCATACCTAAAGAAGACTCCAACATTTGTCCCAAATTCATTCTTCTAAGAGCTGTTTCTGAAGAAAAGATGATATCAATAGCTGTTCCATCTTCCAATGTAGGCATATCAACAGCAGGAACAATTGCAGAAATTACTCCCTTGTTTCCATGTCTACCAGCAAGCTTGTCTCCGACCTCAATTTTTTTCTGTTGAGCAACATAAATCGTTATTTCCTCAATGGTACCTGCAGGAAGTGTTTCATTTTCTGCCTTTGATACTTTTTTAACACCAATAACAATACCGTGTTCTCCGTGAGGCATTCTTAAAGATGTATCTCTAACATCTTTGGCTTTTTCACCAAATATAGCTCTAAGAAGCCTCTCTTCTGCTGTTAAATCAACCTCACCTTTAGGAGCTACCTTACCTACAAGTACATCTCCAGATTTAACCTTGGAGCCAACAGCAACAATCCCATCTTCATCAAGGTTTCTTAATATATCCTCCGAAACATTTGGAATATCTCTGGTAATTTCTTCTGGACCTAGTTTTGTTTCCTGAACCTTAATAGGGTGATCAGAGATGTGAATAGAGGTTAGAACATCTTCTTTTACTATTCTGTCAGAAACAATAATACCATCTTCATACTCCAAACCCCTGTAAATCATATAGGCAATTCTCATATTTGTACCAATTGCTAACTCTCCATCGTCGACCGAAGGACCTTCTGCTAAAATATCTCCCTTTTTAACCTTTTGACCTGTCTCTACCTTTACCTTTTGGTTATAGCAGGTGTCACTGTTGCTTTGAACAAACTTACCAACTTCATATTCAGCTTTATTAGATCCATCGCCTTTTGAGTACTTAATAACTACCTTTTGGGCATCTGCATAGTCGACTACCCCATCTTCCTCTGCATAAATCACTGCATCAGTGTTCATAGCCACATCAGATTCGATTCCTGTACCAACAACGGGCTTTTGTGCCTTAATTAAAGGAACAGCCTGTGACATTTGCTGAGTACCCATGGTAATACGAGTAACCTCGTTGTTTTGAACGAAAGGAACCAAACCTGCGATTATTCCAAGAACCTGCCTTGGTACAACCTCTATATATTCTGCTGCAGATGAATCCCCAAGAAAAAACTCAACACCTTTTCTTAGCGGTATGTGTTTATCTACAATATAACCGTCTTCATCTATTCTTACTGACTGATCTGTAATAGTAACTTCTATCTCTTGGTAAGCTGCAAGATACTCTACCTTATTGGTTATTTTTACTTTTCCATCCTTTTCTTTCTTAAGTTTTATATAGGGTGTTTCTAAAAATCCATATTCATTAACCTTTGCGTACATAGAAAGATAGTTTATAAGACCAACATTAGGTCCTTCTGGAGTTCTAACTGGACACACTCTTCCAAAGTAGGAATTGTGAACATCTCTTACTGAAAAGCTGGCTCTTTCTTTTGTTAAACCACCAGGGCCTAAAACAGAAAGTCTTCTTAAGTGATCAAGTGCTGTAAGCGGATTTTGCTGATCATGAAGCTGAGAGAGCTGTCCTGTTGCAAAAAAGCTATGAATTGCAGCGGCAATGGCTCTTGGTGATATTAAAGTAGAAGGATCTGGCAACATATCTCTTGGAGCAAGACTCATTCTCTCCTTGATATTTTTTTCCATTCTTAAAAATCCGATTCTCATTTGCCACTGAAGTAACTCACCCATACTTTTAACTCTTCTGTTTCCTAGAAAGTCAACGTCAGAGGGCTCTCCGATACCATTATTAAGTTCAATTATTTTTGAGATTATTTTAATAAGATCTTCCAGTTGAAGGAGTCTGTGCTCGGGATCGTTAGGAAAATCTAAACCTAGTGTTTGATTTAGTTTAAACCTTCCTACCGGACCCAAACTATACCTTCGTTTATTAAAAAACATAGCGTTAATTAGAGACTTTGCATTCTCTAATACTAAAGGTTCCCCTGGCCTCATTTTTTTATATATTTCTATGCAGGCCTCATCATACCCACTTGACGGATCCTTTGCTAACGTCGCTTCTATATAGTTGATCTCTGGATTTGCCTCAACCTTTGTAAAGGCCTCTCGAAGATCATCATCTGTTTCTAAACCAAATATTCTAAGTAGTGTTGTTGCTGTGATTTTTCTCTTTCTGTCTATTCTTAAAGTTAAAACTCCGGTTCTTCTTGATGTTTCAAACTCAAGCCAAACACCACTTCTAGGAAGCACCTTAGCGCCTGCTAAGAACTGACCTGTAACTGGGGAGTATTCACCTGTGAACAAAACGCCCTCTGCTCTTATTAGTTGATTAATAATAATTCTTTCAACCCCATTAATAACAAAAGTCCCCTTTTCTGTCATAAGGGGAATATCACCCATATATATTTCCTGACTTTTTTTCTTTTTATTGATGGGATCTTCTATTGTTGCCTTCACATACCAAGGAGCATCATATTTTCTTCCTGTTCTTTTTGCTTCTTCAACAGAAATGTTCTCTTTATCTATTCTTGGATTTGAAAGGGTAACAATCCAGCCTCTTCCTGAGGTATCTTCAATAGTGCCTAATTCGTCAAGGATTTCATCTAAACCCTGGCCTCTTAACCAATTATATGATTCTAACTGTACACCTACTAGGTTAGGTATAGGTAGAGCTATTTTTCTTTTAGAAAAGGTTTCTCTCATTAGTTTATAAGTAAAAAAGAGGTCAAATTGTATATTACTACTTTTTTTGATATTTTTTAATATTTATTTTAGTTTCAGCCAAAAAAGAATCTATCTCGTCAAGGTAAATATGAGATTTTGTTGAAACTACGGACTTTTTAAGACAGAGCGAAAATTACCACATAAGTTTTAGGCTGTCAACACTTAATTTATGAACCCTACAGCCGAAATTGGCCAAAATCTAAAAATAACCCTTCCAATTATCTTTTTTTCCTCTACTAAGCCCAAAACCCTGCTATCAAGTGAAGCATTCCTGTTATCACCTAAAAGAAGATATTTTCCGTCTTCAATCCTAAGAGACCTTCCTTCCTTTACTACCGAGCTTCCTGCGGTACAAACATCATTAGAAAGGTAAGTTTCATCAAGTTTAAACTTTTCCCCATCTCTAGATATCAAAATTTTACAGTCTACTATCTTAATAATATCTCCAGGAATGCCAATAACACGCTTTACATAGTGTTTTGAGTCATCTCCAGGTGGAAAAAACACAACAACCTCTCCTCTTTCAAAACCTTTAATTCTTTTTGTTATTTTATCTACAAGTATTCTTTCACCAGAATGGAAGTTAGGCTCCATGCTTGCCCCATAAACTACCTCAACACTAGCAACAAGTACATACAAGAGAAGTATCACCACAAGAGAGGTTAAAAAAGTTTCTGTGAGCTCTAGTAAAAAATTTTTAAGCTTCATATTTTTAAATCACTATATATAATAACAATGTAATGGAAAAAGTAGAAACTATAAAGGACCTTGCAAAAGTTCTGAAAAATAATCTTTTGTTTTTTGCAATTTTGGCTGTAACCATAATTGTTGTCTATGGAAATATTGCAAATGGAGAATTTTTAAACTTAGATGACAACACTGGAATAATATATAACCAAGATTTAAGGGATTTCAAGGGAACTTTAAATAATTTATCCTTAGGACCAATTTACGCTGCAACAATACTAAAGCTTTTTGGACTTAATCCTACTGCTTTTCACGTTGGTTCCATTATCTTTCACATTATCGACACCATACTAATATTTGTACTGGCATATTTAATCTTAGGAAAAAAAGAAGCGGTAGTCACAAGTCTTTTATTTGCCATTCATCCTGTTAACAGCGAAACCGTAGGTTGGATCTCAAGCAGGGGTTATCTTATCAACTCCATTTTTATAATAACTACTTTAATTTCATTTGTTGTATACAAAAACTCAAAAAATAAAAAATTCTTATATACCTCGATAGGTATCTTTACCCTGAATCTTCTTTCTATGCGCGACCCGTGGTCGCTAATTACCCCTTTTATAATAATGGCCCTTGATCAATTTGTGTTTGAAAAGAAAATAGAGTGGAAAAATATTAAGATCTATATTCCCTATATTATTGTTTCAATCGCGTTTGTTTTATTAAACGTTGTACCGGAGCTTCAAAGTAGAGTTGAAGTACTTGAAACTAAACACTATCTCGATGTAGAAGGAGCCACACCTCTTTTAAATAGAATTCCCTATACAATAACTATGGCAACGCGTCTCTTGGTATTTCCTGTAAGACTAAGTATTTATCACGAAGGGAAAGTAATTACGAGTTTTAACTACTCTATAATGGTGTTAACAGCAGTTATTGTAGTGGTAACGATTATTAAACTCATTAAAAAGAATAGAATGTTAGCAGGATTTGGAATGATTATCTTTCTGTCAATGTTACCTAGTTTTAGTCCAATATTAATAGCTTGGTCTATTGCTGAAAGATACCTTTATATAGGATCAGCGTTTTTCTGCATGATTGTTGCAGTTTTAATTTTTAAGGCAGAGGAGAAAACAAAGATGAAAGATCTAGTTTCTGTCCTTGTTACCATAATTCTAATTTTTTATTCGGTAAGAACGATTTTAAGAACAAATGATTTAAAAAATAGCAAGAACTTATGGTATGCCACTAAAAAAACAGCCCCATATAGCTACAGAGTATATAACAACCTCGGAGATGTATATGCAAATGAAGGAAATTACGATTTAGCAATAGAAAACTTTAAAAAGTCTGTAGCGTTAAGACCCGGTTATGCAGATGCAATCCACAATATTGGATTTTCATACCTTCAAAAAGAAGACTACGAACAAGCAAAACAATACCTATCACAGGCGTATCAAATGAACCCACTTCTTTATCAAGCAGCATACAAACTAGGCTTTATCTCGTATAAAGAAGGAAAAATTGAAGAAGCTAAACAATACTTTGAAGAATGTCTTCAACTTGCACCAGGAAACGCAGACTGTACAAGAGCCCTTTTAACCATAAATCAAGCCCTAGAAAACTAAGCTTCCTTACCGTGACATTTTTTATACTTTAGTCCGCTCCCACATGGACATGGGTTATTTCTACCAACTTTTTCTACCCCTGACTCTACCTGTTCAACCTTAAACTGTCTTCCAGAAGAATCTACAGCAGCTGCTTCTTGACTTTCTATTTGAGCTGCTTCTTCTGAAACACCCGACTCATACTCGCCTTTTTGGTA